>NZ_CBRA020000091.1:0-12814 GCF_000469945.2 Paenibacillus sp. P22
CATGCCGCCGCTCAGCTCATGCGGATACGAGTCCATGATCTGCTCCGGCCGCGAGATTCCGACGAGAGTAATCAGGTCGATCGCCCGCGGCTGTCCGCGCCGGGATACGCGCCGGCAGCGCTGAACGCGCCGCTGGCCAAGCCTCTATGGACCGCCGCTATCGACAAGCCCGGGCCGCAAGGCTTCCTCTACGCGACCAATGCGGTCGCGGAGAAGGGAGTCGTCTATTCCATCGGCGGCGGAAAGCTCATCGCCCGCAGCGCGGAGAGCGGCAAAGAGACGTTCCGCTACGGGACGGGACTTCGACCCTTTGTCGTCTATGAGGGCAGTTCCGTCTATGTCGTGCAGCGGGACGGCAAGATCGCCGCTCTGAACGCCGCAACCGGCAAGCCAAGATGGATATCGTCCGCAGGCGCCCAAGAGGACGGACGCGTACCGATCGTGCGCGGCGACACGGTGTACGCGACGACGGGCAATGTCGTCACGGCGCTCCGGGTTTCCGACGGCAAGAAGCTGTGGAAGCAGACGGAGAAGTCCGCAACCTATGCGCCCTATGAAATCCAGGAGCATGACGGCGTCGTGCTGATGTCCTATGTCGTGTCCGGAGCGATAACATCCATCCAGCTTGACGCCGTGGACAAGGGGACAGGCAAGCTGCTGTGGAAAGCGGGCTCGACGAGCAGCCTGCTCGACGTGAAGGACGGAAAGGTCTATGCGGTCAAGGACGGCTTGCCCAATGCCGATCTGGACGCGAGTCCGAATCGCGTCTTCAAGGTTTCGGTGCTCGACCTGCGCACGGGCAAGTCCCAGGAAACCCGGGAGTACGGCTACAAGCTGCCGGGCCAGCCTCCCTACCCGTACGGAGGGGAGAGGGCATTTCTGGACGGAAGCGACCTCTATCTGGATACGGGCGCCAATGTTTTGAAGTTCGACTTCAGCCGGTATGCCTCGGGCCAGAAGCCTTCGAAGACATACGCCAAGCGCAGCGAGCGGACGGAGCTGGCGGGCAAGCCGGCCTCCGGAAGGCTTTTCCTGGTGGACCGGGACAGCGGAGCGCTGCGGGGGCTCAAGACTTCCAACGGAGATCCCGTGTCCTGGGCCGGAGACAATCCTGCGGTCCGCACGGAGGTATTCGGCAACGGCGTTTATTCCGCGCAGTCGGACGGCTTCCTGTATGCGTTCAATCTCCAATCGACGGAACCCGTCCTGAAAGTGAACGCGGGAACCCGCCTGTTCGGACCGACTCTCCGGACCGGCCCGGTCCTGATCGTGCAGACGGACAGCAAGCTCATTGCCGTCCGCATCCCTGGCGCGTTGAAGTAGCAAGTTCCGCGGTTTCAGGCTGAAGCAGAGAGCTTCGAGCTTGCCGGATAGCTGAATTCCCCGAGGGTGATCACGCTGCCGCCTTTTGAAGGCGGCGGAATTGTGGTCGGCCGAGGGGATTTTTTTGTTCCAACACGCTGAAATATTATTCCATAATAAAATAAAAAATCGAAATATATTGAAAATGTAAAATTTATCTACTAGTCTGATAGAGAAGACCCAGTCCTGGCCGCTGGAGGTGAGGGGGAGAGAAACCGGAAGCAGGAGCGAGGAAAAATGCAGGAGCGAAGAAAGTGCAGGAGCGAAGAAAGGTGCAGCGCTTTATAGCAGAATCAGATCCGCGTTCATGGAGTCAAAAACAACGGGCATTCAGGGAGGCAAAAGATGAGCTGGACTAGAAAGCTGCGCAAGTCGATTCCCGTCGTCACCGCCATCATGCTTGGCATCGGCACGATAATTCCCGGAATAGGGACATCCCCTGTCTCGGCCGAGCAAGCGTACGACCTGCCTTATTCGTCTTCGTTGGTCGAAGGATTCGAGAAAACCGATTACCTTCAGGCTTCTTCCGTCAAGTCGGTCACGACGCTGGAGCTGGCGAGCAGGCCGGCAACGATCTACTACGGCAGGCATGCGGCCAAGCTGTCCTATGATTTTACCGGCACGACAGGCACTTCGGCATCTTATATCAATTTCAAGGACGACAACGGCTCCGCCGGACGAAGCCTTCCCGGCGATCCGAAGCAGATTGGAGTCTGGGTGTACGGAGCAGGCGACAATCACTGGCTGAGGGCCCAGCTGATGGATTCGGGAGGCGCGAAGACGGCGATCGATCTCGCAGCCCGGGTCGATTGGACCGGCTGGAAATACATAACCGCCCCGATACCCGCCAGCATGCCGAGGCCGTTGAAGATCACCCAGATCTATCTGGCCGAAACGAAGGACGATAATAAAAACAAGGGAGTTCTGTACGTGGACCAGTTGAGCGCATTCGGCTCCTCTTCGTCTCTGTACGGTCTGGATCTGAACGGGCTCGGCCCGATGCAGACCGGAGAAAGCCGGCCGACCGTCGTCGAGGCCACATATGCGGGAAGGACCGCTCCCGCAGCCGTTCCTGCTTCGGCGCTGACCTACAGCAGCAGCGACGAAAGCGTCGCCTCGGTGGACGGGAGCGGTATCGTCCAGGCGAAGCAGGCGGGGCATGCAACGATTACGGCCATGATGTCCGGTTACGGCGCGGCGGCCTATGCGGAAGTAACGGTCGCGGACGAAGCTCCTGTTCCGTCGGAGCTGGAAGTATCGGGACCTCCTCGGCTCGTGACGGGATCGGCCGATTCGCTAAGAATTTATGCCTATTACGGAGGTCTGGCGAATCCTGTATCGGTGTTGTCGGGAGCCGCTTACCGGAGCAGTGCGCCAAATGCAGTGGAGATCGATTCGAAAGGGAAAATGAAAGCGCTTCAACCTGGAGAGGCCGTTCTGACGGCCGAATACCGCGGTCTGTCGGCGTCCTTGAATGTCGTCGCAGCCGATCCGGTACCGGTGCTGCAAAGCATTTCCCTCGCCAGCCTGGCGGCGATGAACGTCGGAGACAGCGCGCGGACCGTGGTGGAGGCTGCGTACAGTATTCTGCCCGCTCCCGTGCCGGTCACGGAAGGAGTGGGCTATAAGAGCAGCAAGCCGGAAGTAGCATCCGTCGATGCCGGCGGACTCGTGACGGCCCGATCGGCTGGCGCCGCCCAGATTACGGCGACGTTCGGCGGCAAGACGAGCAGCGTCTACCTCGTCGTCAGCGCGGCGCTGCCGAATCCCAAGCGGGAAATGCGGGCGGCCTGGATCGCTACCGTCGACAATGTGGACTGGCCGCTTAAAGGCGTCACTGATGCCGACCGGCAGAAGCGGGATTATATCGCCTTGCTTGACGAGCTGAAGGCGGACGGAATCAATGCGGTCATCATGCAGGTGAAGCCGACTGCCGACGCCTTCTATCCGTCGGACCTGGCTCCGTGGTCGGAATGGCTGACGGGCAAGCAGGGGCAGGATCCGGGCTACGATCCGCTCGCATTCGTCCTGGAGGAAGTCCATAAGCGCAACATGGAGTTTCATGCCTGGTTCAATCCTTACCGGGTCAGCATCAAGAACGACCTGTCCGCGCTCGCCCCGAACAATCCGGCGATCCTGCACCCCGAGTGGAGAGTCGAGTACGGAGGCAAGCTGTACCTCAATCCGGCGATTCCCGAAGCAAGGGAATATATCGAAAGCGGCATTATGGAGGTTGTCCGCGGCTACGATATCGACGCCGTTCATTTCGACGATTATTTCTATCCTTATCCGGTAGCGGGAGTCGATTTCCCGGACGCTGATCAGTACGCGGCCTATCAGGCTTCCGGCGGAGGCCTGACGAAGGATGATTGGCGCAGGAGCAACGTCAACCTGTTTGTCGAGCGGATGAGCCTCCAGATCAAGGGCGCGAAGCCATATGTGAAGTTCGGCATCAGTCCGTTCGGCATCTGGAGGAACAAGAGCGAGGATCCGTCCGGTTCCGATACGAACGGGCTCAGCAGCTACAGCGCGATCTACGCCGATACGAAAACATGGATCGACGAAGGCTGGATCGACTATGTGACGCCGCAAACTTACTGGTATATGGGCTATTCCCCGGCTGCGTACGAGAAGCTGATCGCCTGGTGGAACGACGCCGTCCAAGGAAAGAACGTGCACTTGTACAGCGGACAGGCGATCTACCGGATCGGAGCGGCCGACGGCTGGAGCAATCCCGAAGAGATGCCGAACCAGGTCATCCTGAACCGCAATTATGATTCCGTCCAGGGCAGCATGTACTTCAGCGCGACTCAGTTCGGACAAAATCCGCTTGGTTTCGGGGATCGCCTGCGCGGCGATCTGTACCGTTATCCGGCGCTGATTCCGGTCATGCCATGGCTGGGCGGCAAAGCGCCGTCCGCACCGATGCCGAGCGCGGCGCAAACGGCGGACGGAGTCAGCGTCATCTGGAACGCCGATTCCTCCTCGGACGAGACCTCCTACGTCGTTTACCGTTTCGACGGCAGCCAGTCGGGAGATATCGACGATGCTTCCCATATCGCGGCGTACATCCGCAAGCAGGAAGGGAGCCTGCAAACGTACAACGACCGGATGGTCGATGAGGGCAGGACGTATACGTACGTCGTCACGGCCGTCGACCGCCTTCACCGTGAAAGCGGGCCGAGCCAAGCAATGACCGTGAAAGTCGGCTACGGCTTCCCGCCGGGGACGCCGATACCGACCTCGACGCCTGGTCCGAGCGGGACGCCGATACCGACCTCGACGCCTGGTCCGAGCGGAACGCCGGGAGCGAGCGCGACGCCTGGTCCGAGCGGAACGCCTTCGCCGGGTGCAACGCCGGAAGTAAGCGCATCTCCCGGGCCGGGATGGCCAGGACCTGCAGCACCGTCCTCCTCGCCGTCTCCGGCCCCGACGGCCACGGTCGGCGTCATCATCAACGGCGCCAAGCATGACATCGCACTGCTGTGCGACAGCATGAAAGAGGGAGCCGCCGTATCGAGGCTGACCTTCATCGAGGAACGTCTGGAGGAGATCGCCGGCAGTATGAAGGCTCCGGTCATCGTCGTTCCGGTATCGAATAGGTCGGGGACGTTCATCGGCGAGCTGAGCCTGCATTCGCTGGAGAAGCTGGCTGCGGCAGGCGCCGTGCTGGAGTTCCGTTCCGCAGCGGCGGCCTTCTCCGTTCCTGCTGCTGCTGTCGCGCGGAACATGGGCGCGGGCCTGACAGAAGATAAGGCCATGGTCGAGATTTCGATCTCCTTCCGGACCGAAGACATCCGGCAAGGCGCAGCTTCTCAAGCCGCGGCGGCAGGCGCCGCATGGCTGGCAGGCCCGGTCGGCTTCGGCATCTCTTACGTGGATGAAGCAGGCAGGACCCAAGCGGCTCGTTTGGATCGCTTCGTGACGAGGTCGCTTGCGATCGCGGACCCTGCAGCTGCCGCAGGAACCGCAGCCGGAGTCCGTCTGGCAGCCGGCGGCAGCCTGGTTCCGGTTCCGACGAGAGTGCTGAAGGATGAGACCGGGCAATACTGGGCGCTGCTGAGCAGCCTGACAGACGGGACCTTTGCTGTCGTGACGCATTCGAAGTCGTTCGGCGATACGGCCGGACACTGGGCGCAAGCCGCGATCGGGGATTTGGCTTCGCGGCTCGTCTTGAGCGGAAGGACGGATACGTCGTTCGCCCCGGACGAGAAGGTGTCCAGAGCCGAATTCGCCGCCATGGCAGTACGGTCTCTCGGCCTTGATGCGGACGGAGCAGCTTCGGCCTACAGCGACGTTGCTTCGTCGGCCTGGTATGCGCAGGCTGTTGCCGCCGCAGCCGCGAACGGGCTCATCTCCGGTTACGGGGATGGGGATGGCAGGTTTCAGCCGAACCGCGGCATTACGCGCGCGGAAGCCTTCGTTATCCTGAACCGGGCTGCGGAGCTGGCTGGCTTGGCCGCCGGGGAGGATTCGGACGGCAAGCTCGGCGGAGTCAAGGATGCGGATAGGATTCCAGCCTGGGCCCAAACGGCGGCTTCCTCTTTGATCGGCAAGGGTTTGCTGCAGGGCTACGCAGACGGCTCGCTCAAGCCCGGCCATTCCCTGACGAGAGCGGAAACGGCGCAAATGCTGCAAAAGCTGCTTATTCAAGCCGGGCTCATAGACGAATAATGGGAGAGCGAATGTTCAAGACAAAAGCCCGCGTGCTTTCACGAGGCCGGTCATAATGAGCCGGGTGCCGCGAAGGCGCCTTGAGTATATGGGCATTGCCGAGCCGTGGAGTTCGGCGCATGGGAACGGGGAGGACCCGTGACAGCTTTGGCCCTATTCATTCAGGCAGCAAGAAAGGGAGCCTCTCCGGAGGCTCCCTATTTTGCCATTCCGTGTTCATGGCCACCGTACGCAAGGAGGGGCGGCAGCACGTTGGGGAGAGAAGCCGCGGCCGCAGCCCGCTACCCGGACGAACGCCGGGCGGCTTCCACAACGCTCCGGATATAGTCCTGCAGCTCTCTCATGAACAACCGGGCTGCCTGACCCATGAACCGGTCGGTCCGGTAGAGGATGCAGATATTCTGGCTCGGCGTCGGATTCAGCAGCGTGACGACGGATAGGTTTTTGCGGTCCAGATGATCGAGCAGCAGGCGGGGAAGGATGCAGGCTCCGATTCCTTGCTCGGTGAGCGACAGCATCGTCGACAACGTCGATGTCACGATTGGATTGTCCAAGGAGATTCCTTTATCCCTGGAGCAGGAATGGATCAGCTTCGTGATCTGATGGTCAGCTCCGAACAGAATCAGCTTCAAGTGCTGCAGCTGGTCGAACGGGATCGCCCTGGATTTCGCCGCCGGGTGATCACATCGCATGGCGAGTGCGAATTCCTCGTGGAAGAGCGGTACGACCTCAATCCGGCCGTCGGGCTTGGCAGGAACCGTCGTCACGCCGAGATCTCGCGTGCCGGCTGCGACCTGCTCGTATACATCCGCCGTTTCCGTCACCGTGATGGAAAGCTTGGGGTATTTCCGGTGGAAGTCGACCAGCAAGGCGTCAAACAGCAAGTCCCCGTCCCCGGGCAGGATACCGATATCCAGCTTGCCTCCCTCCATGCTTTTCAGATCCGAAACAGCGCCATGAATATAGGCGACCCGCTCGAAAATCAGCTCGCTCTGCTCCAGCAGCATTTTGCCCGCATCCGTGAGGGCGATCCTCCTGCCGATCCGGTCGAACAGAGGCGTCCCCAGCTCGTTTTCCAGAAACTTGATCTGCTGGCTGAGATTTGACTGGGTCGTGCAGAGGTTTTCGGCTGCTCGGGAGAAGTGCATCTCCTTGCAGATGGCCGCAAAATATTCCAGCTGTCTGAGTTCCATCCGATCGCTCTCCTCTGTTGAAGGCTGTTTTTCTTTCGACTTTTGACGAAGGCATGATTACGGACATTTTTGCGGCACTTTTTTTCCATTATATCATTAGTAAAAGCGATCGATAGCATCGGAAACGTGTGATGGTTCCCCAAGCGACGCGAGACTACAATAAAGCCATGAAAGAGGTTCAACAAAACCCAATCGATCCCAAGGAGGAAATGAATCATGTCCCAGCCCGTTCTTCACACCAGCCAGGTGCTTCGTCAAATCGCGATCGGCCACATTCAAGCCATCGACGAATCCTTGTTCGACCGCCAGCCTGCAGGCTTCAACAATACGATCCGTTGGAATGTCGGCCACATCGTCTACTGGCTCGACCGGTATGCATCGATGAGCTTCGGGCTCCCCTCCTCCGTTCCGGACTCTTACGGAACCTTGTTCTCCTCCGGTACGAAGCCCGCGGACTGGGAGATGACGCCTCCGTCGAAGGAGGAGCTCGTCGGGATGCTGGGGACGCAGCTGGACGGTCTGTCCGAGCTGACGGGCGCGATGCTGGAGCAGCAGCTGGATTCGCCATTCATCATGGGATCGTTCCGCTTCGACACGGCGGGAGAATTGTTCAATTTCGCCCTGGTCCACGAAGCCATTCACTTGGGAACGATCACCAGCCTTCTCAAGACAGCCAAGTAAATTCGTCTTGCCCGGCTTGATCGCGAGGAAGCCTTCCTCTGCGGGGAGCAAGCTGTGAAGAGGCATGCGCCTTAGGCGGCTGAAGGAGCAGACCGCATCCGGCAAGGGGAAAAAAAGAGAGGTTGGCGGGAGGCTGGATTTCGGGTACGATAGGTGAATTCGATCGATTCGGCCGGCCGGGAGCGTAGCGCGCATCCGCCTGCTTCCCGGCAGCTGCGGCGGAATCCAAGGAGGATGCATCTTGTCGACGACCACTGAAGCCCAGCCGCAACCCGGCCAGGAACCTTCCGGCAGCCTGGAGGAAGCGGCGCAAGCCGGGCGTCCTGATACCGGAGCCGGCTCCGCGGCGCCGCGCCGCTGGGGGCTGGCGATTATGCTGGGGTCGCTCACGGCGATCGGGCCCTTTTCACTGGATATGTACCTGCCCGCGCTGCCGGAAATGACGGCCGAGCTCGGCGGGACCAAGCTGCTCGGACTGCTCGTCGTCGCGCTCGTCATGAGCCAGCAGGCTCCGCCATGATGGCCGTCATCACCGTCGGCATCTCGGCCGGCTATCTCGTCTTCAACCGTCCACCGGCCAAGGTGTTCATGGGAGATGCGGGCGCGACCTACCTCGGCTTCATGCTCGGCGTCATCGCGCTTGACGGCGCGTTCAAGCAGGCGACGCTGCTGTCGCTGTTCATCCCGATCCTGTCGCTCGGCGTGCCGATTCTCGACAACCTGCGCGTCGTCATCTCCCGCATCCGCAGCGGGGTGCCGTTCTACAAGGCGGACGCTTCCCAGGCGCATTACCGGCTGCTTGCATCCGGGATGAAGCCGGTCCAGGTCGTGTCCTTTCTTTACCTTCTGAACATCTGCTTCGGACTGTTCTCCATCGTGCTGCTGCTGGCTCAGTGAGGGAGGGCCGAACAGCCGTTGACCCAAATATCCCGGTCCAATTGAAAAGAGCTTCGTTCCATTCGGGAACGAAGCTCCTTTTTTTGATGCCGGCAGGCCCCGAGCAAAGACGCAGTTCCTGCCCCGTGCCGCCGCCGCAGGCAGGGATCTGCGCAGCCATCAATCCTCCAGCGGATCCAGCGGCGCGCCGATATCGCTGAGGCGTCCGGCAGCAGCGTCCGCATGCAGCCGGCGCAGCCAGCGCAGCTCCGTGCGCGCATGTTCGTGCATGCCGGACATCATGTGCAGGACAGCCCGGGGAACATCGGGTATATGCTCCTCATAGACCTCCTCCCAGTGGCGGACGACCTCTTCCTGCTCGCGGATCCGGCTCTCCAGCATGGAGACGAGCTCCTGCGGATCGATGAAGCGGGCGAACCCGAGCGCCCCGAGCATGGGGTGGTAGACCGGTCCGACTTCATTCATCCGGGCCATGAACAGCTCATGGAACAGCATTTTTCCCGTCTCCGTAATGCGATAGACCGTCTTCTCCTGGCCGCGGGGGTTCAGCACCGTGCGGGCCGGCTCGATGTCATGGCTGGCCGCCAGCTGATCGACCGCATAGTAGAGCGAGCCCATCTGGACCTTCGTGTGCTGGTCGATCCGGCGCTCGAGCATGGTCGTATAGATCTCATAGGGATGCCGTTCCTTCTCCAGGAGCATGCCGAGGATGATGAGCCGCAGCGGATTGGAACGGGCGGATGATTTGTTCAGGACCGCTACCCCCTTTACGTAAATGTCTGCATCGAATGGTATGGATATATTGTACCACAGACCGTGTCGAATATCGGGGACGGCTGTCAGGCCGTGTTACCGGATTGTAACTCCTCCCGCAGCTCGATCCCTTACGATAGATTCATCAGACCAAGTAGGGAGTAGTTGCGCGAAATGAAAGATGGATGGAAAAACGACATCATGAAACGACTAACGTCCAGGCATTCGGAAGAAAACCGTGCGGGCGCAGCGTCCAAGGCGCGGCCCGGCGATGAAAGCGCCGCAGGAAGACAATCGCAGAGAGCCCGGATAGGCCGGAGGCTGCTGGTTTTGCCGCTGGCCGCGGCTTTGGCGGCAGCCGGAGGCTGCTCTGCAGGCGAGCTGGCTGATCGCGTATCGGCCGGAGGCTTCCCGGCGGATCGGAATCCGGCCGTCTCGCCGGGGCCGGGGACATCCGCCGTGACGCCTGAGCCGGCTGGAAGCCCGGAGCCTTCAGCGGATATATTCTCTCCGAGCCCAAGCCCGACCGCAAAACCGGCCGCAAGTTCCAGCCCGAAGCCTCATGTCAGCGCCAAGCCGACACCCGGGACGTCTGTGTCCGGCAGCGTCTACGGCCAAGCGGCATCGATCCCCGGCCTGGCCAAGCCGAATGACGGAAGGCAGCATACGGCGAAGGTCGCGAAGGGAACGCGCGCGGTCGCCCTCACGTTCGACGACGGGCCGGACGGCCGCACGACACCGGCCATTCTCGATATATTGAAGAAAAACGACATTAAGGCGACCTTTTTCGTCGTCGGCACGCAGGTCAAGCAGTATCCCGACGTCACTGCCCGCATTGTCAAGGAAGGCCATGCCCTAGGCAATCATACCTATCATCATGCCGATCTGGCTAAAACAGGCAGGACAAAGACCCTGCAAGAAATCGCGTATAATGATACACTTATCGAAAGGGCAACCGGGATCATTCCGAGCCTGTTCCGCCCGCCATACGGCTCGACATCGCCGCTGCTGAAGCAGCTGCTGCGGGACAGCGGCCGGAGCATGGAGCTCTGGAACGTCGATACCCGGGACTGGGCCGGCACATCCGTTGCCGCTATGCGAGCCAACGTGAACCGCAACGTGAAGCCCGGAAGCGTCATTCTCATGCATTCTTTCGGCAGCAAGCTGCATACGGCCGAGCTGCTGCCGCTGATCATAAAGGATTTGAAGAACAAAGGCTACGTGTTCGTCACGGTCGACGAGCTGCCTGAAGCCTGATTCCCGCCGCCATGCGGGAATCGCAGGGCGGGCCGAATCGGCATGAAGGAGGAGCAGGCGACTTGACCATGCGCTTAAAATACAATCGGCGGAAGTCGGGCCCTGCCCGCCGTCCGTCCTTGAAACGCCGCACGGCCTGCCTGGCCGCAGCGGCTTGCCTTGTGCTGCTGGCAGGCTGCCGTTATACGGCTGCGCCCGCCGACCTGCTCACAGCGCCGGAGGCGGCCCAGCCGTCCGGCAAGCTGTCGCAGGAAGTCCGTGCTTTGCTGCCTCCGGGAAGCTCGCTCGCTCTGCCTCAGCGGGAGAAGCAGCCGGAAGCGATCCGCACGCTGGATCTCGACGGAGACGGCAAGCCCGAAGCGCTGGTCTCCTATACAGACGGCTACGGAGGCTGCCAGCTCCTGATCGCCAAGGAGGAGCCTTCCGGCTGGAAGAAGTGGGCTACCATCCGCTCAGCGGCCAGCACCAGCCTGGACTGGCTGTCTATCGTCGATCTGGACGGCGACAAGCGGCCCGAGCTCGTGGCGGGCTGGGCGGTCAGCGTGCCCGGCGATTCGACGGCCGGGCAGCAGTATATGCTGCAGGTCTACTCGTTCCTGAATCCCCAATTCGAGGAAGGGGAAAGCGGCCTCGTGCTGAAGCCGCTCGCCGAGCTCGCCTACGAGACGGCCGAGACCGGCGATGTGGACGGCGACGGCATGCCCGAGATTTCCCTCGTGAACCGGAACAAAAAAGGAACCATCCCTACGCTTCGCGTATACCGCTTGGCGGAAGGCCGCTTGACGGAAGCGGCATCCCTGCCGCTGTATCCCGACGTGAATCTGTACGACAGGATAACCGCTGGCAAAGTGTCCAAGGAACGGTACGGCCTCATCGCCGAAGCAGGCGTCGGCGCGCATTCCTCCATGAGCGCCATGTTCATGTGGAACAAAGGAGCCCTCGAGCAGGTGTACCCGCCGTACGGCAATCCCGACCTCGGCTTCAGTCCGAGCGGCGTCATGAACGGAGACATCAACGGAGACGGCATTCTCGAATGGAGCCGCCTCACGGAGGCGGCCGGACAGAAGCAGGACACCCCCTATGCCGACATGCTGTTCTATACGGAGTGGATGCAGTGGAACGGCCTGCTCCCCGGCGAAGAGAAGTACGATGCCAGGGAGCCGTTCGCGCCGGTATCGATCGAGTACAACAGCTATCCGTACGGGCTGTCGCTGCAGATCCCGTCGCGCTGGCGAGGCCAGTTCACGTTGACGCGCCCTGAAGATATCGCCAGCGGGATCATTACCGTCAATTATTACAACGCCAAGTCGGGCCGCATCGCCCCGCTATGGACGATCTGCGCCGTTCCGGTCAAGGAATGGGACGGCTGGTCGGCCGGCCTCGGCGCTCCGCGCAAAAAAGTCGTCAACCTCCGCACGGCGGGAGGATTCGTCTACGCCGCCGTACAGGAGCCCGATCCTGACGGCAAATGGCCCGAGGCGGAGCTGAACCAGTACCGCTCCATGCGGCTGACCGACGAGCAGCTTGCCTCTTCGGTCCGGCTGCTCCCGGAAAATTAGCGGTGATGGAACGAACGGTTCCCATTTCAGGCGGAAAGGAGGAGAGGGAAGCTTGAAAATCTTGCTGGTGGAAGATGAAGAGGCCATCCGCGGCTTCGTCCGCATCAACCTGAAGCGCGGCGGCATGGAGATGCTGGAGGCCGGCAGCGGGGAAGAGGCGCTGGAGCTCGTGATGAGCCAGGGAGCGGTCGATATCGCGCTGCTCGATGTCATGCTGCCGGGCATGAGCGGCTTCGACGTCTGCGCCTCGCTGCGTGAAGCCTATCCGGCGATGGGCATCATCATGCTGACGGCCAAGGCGCAGGAAGAGGACAAGATCCGCGGCCTCGAGCTCGGCGCGGACGACTACATCCACAAGCCGTTCAGCCCCGGCGAGCTGATGGCGAGAATCCATTCCCTCTCCCGCCGGCTGCGTCTGGCGGCTCCCGCGGCGGGCAG
>NZ_CBRA020000092.1:0-11326 GCF_000469945.2 Paenibacillus sp. P22
TCTGGCCGAGCCGGTGCACACGGCCGATCCGCTGCTCCACCCTCATCGGGTTCCAGGGCAKSKCKWWRTTGATSATGCKGCTCCACCTCCTGAAGTTTTGGACTTCTGCTGATCTTCTCGTCGCTGCCGACGACGGCGATGTCCGGACTGTCGGGGGATCCCATGACGACGCCAGGCTCGATGACCGCTCCCTCGCCGACGATGGCGCGGTAGAGCTTCACTCCCTCGCCGATGATTGCTCCCGGCATGATGACCGATTCGCGGATGAAGCTGCCGGCGCCGACTTCAACGCCATGGAACAGGACCGAACGCTCGACGACGCCTTCGACGACGCATCCCTCGGTGACGAGAGAGTCGGAGATGGATGCCTCCGGAGAGACATAATGGGCCGGGCGGTTGTGGCGGGCGGAATAGATTCTCCACTCGTCGCCGCCGAGATCGAGCTGAGGCTCGGCGCCGAGCAGGTCCATATGCGCCTCCCAAAGGCTGTCGATCGTGCCGACGTCTTTCCAATAGCCCTTGAACGGGTACATATGGAGCCTGATGTCATCCTCCAGCATGCGCGGAATGATATCCTTGCCGAAGTCGTGGCTCGACTTTCGGTCTCCTTCGTCGAGGATGAGGTATTTCTGCAGCACTTTCCAGGAGAAGATATAGACTCCCATGGAGACCACGTTGCTGACGGGATGCTTGGGCTTCTCCTCGAAATCCGTCACGCGGCAGTTCTCGCCGATATGCATCGTGCCGAACCGGCTGGCTTCCTTCAGCTCGACCTCCAGACCGGCGATCGTCACATCCGCTCCGAGCTCCTTGTGATGCTCCAGCATCTTCTCGTAGTCCATCTTGTAGATATGATCGCCGGAGATGACCAGCACGTATTCCGGCTCATAGCGGTCGATGAATCCCATATTCTGATAGATGGCATTGGCGGTTCCTTTGTACCAATCGCCGCCTTTTGATTTGACGTACGGGGGGAGCACGGCCATTCCGCCGTCGCTGCGGTCGAGCCCCCATGGGCTTCCGATGCCTAAATACCGGTTCAGCTCAAGCGGCTGGTACTGAGTCAGGACACCGACCGTGTCGATGCCGGAATGCATGCAATTGCTCAAGGTAAAATCGATAATCCGGTATTTGCCGCCGAAGTGGACGGCCGGCTTGGCCAGATCCTTCGTCAGGACTCCCAGCCGTTTGCCTTCTCCGCCGGCAAGCAGCATGGCGATCATCTCTTTGTGGCCCATGGTACCCATCTCCTCGTCAATGTGTTCCCCGCGGCCGGAATTCTAGGAGCTGGAAGCTGAGCGGGGGCAATTCCACGGTAAGGCTGTAATCTCGTCCGTGCATGGGTTCAGGCTTGCTGAGATAGTGGGTCGGCAGCCCGTCAAGGCTGCCTCCATATATGGAATCGCCGCTGTGCAGAAGAAGGGAGTAGCGCCCCTTCTCCGGCACGCCGACTAGGAATTCCCCATAGTTGCTGCGCGAGAAGTTCGCGACGGCCACGACGAACCTGCCGCCCTCGCCCCTGCGGATGAAGGAGACGACGCTCTGGGAAGCGTTGTTCGCGTCGATCCACTCGAAGCCTTCGGGATCGTAGTCCTTTTGCCATAGAGACGACAGCTTGCGGTAGAGATGGTTCAGCTTGCGTGAATAGTGCTGCATCTGCCGGTGGGAGTCGTACTCCAGCACCATCCAGTCCAGCGATTCGCTATCCTTCCATTCGTCGAATTGCCCGAATTCTCCTCCCATGAACAGAAGCTTTTTGCCGGGATGGGTCATCCAGAATCCGTAAAACAGGCGGAGGCCGTCGAACTTCTCCCCGTAGCTGCCGGGCATCTTGTTCAGCAGCGAGCGCTTGCCGTGCACGACCTCGTCATGGGACAAGGGCAGCACGAAATTTTCGGTATAAGCATACATAATGGCGAAGGTAAGAAGATTATGCCGCTTCGGCCGCTCGGAAGGATCAAGCTGCATATAACGGAGCATGTCGTTCATCCAGCCCATATTCCATTTGAAGTTGAAGCCAAGCCCCCCTTCGTGGACGGGAGCCGTCACGCCGGGCTCGGACGAGCTGTCTTCGGCGATCATGAGGGCGTTCGGGAAATAACGGAACACGGTTTTGTTGAGATTCCGCAGGAACTCCACCGCCTCCAGATTGCGCGTCCCCCCGTACCGGTTGAGGCTGTGCATCTCAGGCGGCTTATCCATCGTCAGATCCGTCATGCTGGCCACGGCATCCACGCGAAGGCCGTCCACGTGGAAGATGTCCATCCAGTAGATGGCGTTGGAGATGAGGAAGCTTTGGACCTCGGTCCGGCCGTAGTCGAAAGCGTTGGTTCCCCACAGCGGCTTCTCCGCCAGCTTGGGATCGGCCCCCTCATAGATCGGGGTGCCGTCGAACTGCCTGAGCCCCTGCTCATCCTTGCAAAAGTGGGCGGGCACCCAGTCGAGGATGACTCCGATTCCCTTGCGGTGGCAGCGGTCGATGAACTTCATCAGGCTCTTGGGACTGCCGTAACGGCTCGTCGGAGCGAAATAGCCGGTGATCTGGTACCCCCAGGACTTGTCGAAGGGATGCTCGGCAAGCGGCATCAGCTCGATGTGGGTGTAGCCCATCTTGACGACGTAATCCAGCAGCTCGCCGCCGATCTCGTCGTAGGAGTAAAAGATTTCCTTGCCTTTGATCTTCCAGGTTCCCATATGGATCTCGTAGGTGAGCATCGGCTCCTCGTAAGGAGATGCGTTTTGCTTGCGGGCCTGCCATTCCTCGTCCTTCCACTTGTAGCTGCCGAGATCGGCGACGACGGATGCCGTGCCAGGCCTCAGCTCCGAGGCGAAGGCGAACGGATCCGCCTTCATCAGCCTGCGCCCGTCGGCAGCGATGATCTCGTACTTGTACATCGTCCCGGCCTTCAGGCCCGGAATGAACAAGGACCAGCAGCCGGTACTTCCTGCCGGTTCCATCGGATGGGAGGATCCGTCCCATCCGTTGAAGTCGCCTGCGACCCGGACTTCGCGGGCGTTGGGCGCCCAGACCGTGAAGCGGATACCGCGTCTTCGGTTCTCGAGCGCGCTGTGCGCGCCGAAGGTGCGGTAGGCGTGATGGGCCTCTCCGCGATTGAACAAATAGAGATCTTTCATGAAAGCTTTATCCGGCAAATCTTGTACGATTGGCATGGGGCACCTCCGGAGGAATGGGCTGTTCGGGGCGGTCGTCATGTTCGGCATGCCTAGTCCTTCAAGTATATCAAAACATCCGGATAAGGAGATAAAAATCGTCATGTAAACGCTTTATAAACGGACTCGCCTTAATCATATACCCACGCCTTTAGTCTTACAAACCAAAACTTGTATGCAATTAAAAAAAAGCCTGCATCGGATGCAGGCTGGGGCATTTGAAACGGTGAAAAGCATGTCGATTCTTGTCTGGATATGTCTATGGTCGCAGTTGACGCAGGTTCTGGTTCCTTCCTGCCTAGGATCGGCGCGATCCCTTTCCGCCTGTCAGCAGGCAAACGAGGATGGCCGCGAAGGCAGTCATCGACAGGAGAGGAATCGTAATGAAGCCGAGCCAATTGAGATAGTCCCGGTTGCACGGCACGCCAGACTTGCACGGCACGAATCCAGCGAGGGAAGGATTCCAGATTTCAAGGTTGTGGTAGAGGGCGATCAGGAACCCCGCGGCAGCCAGAGGAAGAGCGTATTTGGCGATGCCCCTGTCCCCTTTGTATACCGCGACGCCGAGAATGACGGCCAGCGGATACATGGCGATGCGCTGGTACCAGCAGAGGTCGCAAGGAATGAACCCTTTGACCTCGCTGAAGTACAGGCTGCCGAGCGTCGCGACGAGGGCGACCATCCAAGCGAAATAAAAGCGGTAACGAGGCCAGAAGCCTTCGACCGGCTGCTCTTCTTCTTCACTCCGTATCATGCAGTCTCCGTCACTCCTTGGGGGCGGTTAGGATCATTTGCTCGCGGCCTCGATCTGTCCCTTGAGATCGTTGTAATCTTTGAAGCTGACCAGCTTGCCGTTCAGGAACAGCGTCGGAGTGCCCTGCACGCCGGACTTGGCGGCCAGGGAATTATGCTCCTTGACCCGGTCCGCGTAGACGCCGCTTTGAATCTCCGCCAGCATCTTGTCGTAATCGATGTCGAGCTTCGCATCCTTGGCGATCTGCACCAGCTTCTCAGGCGTCGCCCATGCGGTGTTCTCGTCTTCTTGATTGGCATAAAGAGCATCATAATAAGTCCAGAAAGCGTCCGGCTTCTGCGTCCGGACCGCTTCAGCGGCTTCGGCGGCCGTACTGGAATCCTTGCCGATGAAAGCGTAGTTGGCGAAATAAAGAGCTGCTTTGCCCGTGTCGATGAGATCCTTTTGAAGCTGAGGCTTGTACGTTTCCGCGAACGTCTTGCAGCTCGGACATTTGTAATCGCCGAATTCCACAATCTTGACCGGAGCGTCCGCGCTGCCCAGTCGAGGCAGGTCGGCATAATCGAAGTCATACGCCTTGGACTGGTTGTTGATGCCCAGAACGATGAAGACAGCTACCGCCACTATGGCGAGGGAAAGCCAGATCAGCGCCCCGTTGCCGCCTTTTTTCTTGTTCGGATTGACGTAGGCTTTGCTGCCTTGGCTCTTGTTCCTGTTCCTGCTCTTGTTGGCGGAGGATTTGCTCAAAAGGGCGTCCAACCTTTCTGTGATCCCTTGAATCGGATCGTTCATGATTTGGGATGAATGAGTTCAAAAGCACTTACTAAAGTATAGCCAGCATGGGACAAAGGCGTCAAGCGCCTTAAACCTCTCAACCGGGGGGAGAAATCGACGATTTGGAGAAATCCGGGCCATATAATCCGATGTTGTCCAGCATCAGCTTTCCGGGTCCGCTTCCGGCGGATCGGAAGCGGATCTCGACGGATACGAGCCCGTCCGTGTCGAGACTCGGGTTCAGCATGGCGAACAGCTTCAATGGCATCCGGTAGGAATGCAGGACCGACGCGGCTGCGGCCTTGTATTTCCCTTTGCTCCAGCCTTCCGCCAGCCAGGACATGCGCAAGTAGCGCGGAGCTTCGGGAGGGGAGATCGGTCCGACGGCAGCCTGAGAAAATTGTCCATCCGCATCGGTCAAGCGGACGGTTGCGGTGATCTCCTGCGGCTGGCAAGCGGAGCCGTCTGCATCGCACAGGTCCATGGAGCGGTTAGCTGCGGAGAAAGTGATGCCCCCGGCCGGCTGAATGACCGGCGGCTCCTCCAGACGAATACGGTAATAGTCCTCGCCGCTGCCGGCGGCCCAGGAAAAGACCCCGGCCAGGCTGTCCTGTCCTCCCCCGCTTCGGCTCGGCACCGGCTCGACGGCCGCACTCAAGCCTGGCGCCGCTTCCGCTGCCGGCAAGCTTGGAGGATCGCCGGCCTTTTCGAAGTCCTGCAGCATCCGGTAGGACCCGTCTTCATACTGGATGGAATAACCGGGAGAACGGAAGCCGGGGAGGCTGTCGCCCGGATTGCGGATTCGGTCTCTCGCTTCAGCATCGCTCCGGAATACCGCATCCATGAAAGCGGAGATGAAATAGGAAGCGGCCGCCCGCTGCTCCTCTCCGCTCAGAAGCCCTTTCTGGCTGAGCAGCAGCCCGCCCGGGAGCGAATTGTCCATCGTGCCCCAGTCGCTGTTGAACCGGCTGTGATTCGCCTCCGGGATGTAAACGGCCGCTTTGAAGGCGTCGGAGTCCGGTTCGATCGCGGTCCGGTTGTACTGCCGTTCTCCGTAGAAATCCGTCAAGTCCGCGTCCCTGCCGCCTTGCAGGACGAGATAGCTGACTCCGCTAAGCTGTGCCCGCTCTCCGTCCGTGATCGTATCCGTCGGCGCGAGAGCCGCGACGGCCCGGATGCAGACGCCGTCCACGCCGCTGCCGAACCAGCGGGAAGCATCCGCGGCCATCGCCGCGGCCTGCCCTCCTCGGGAATGGCCGATCAGAGCGGTCCGGGACAGGTCGATCCGGCCATAGAACGGATTGTCCGGCTGTTCCGCCCATTCGGCCAGCTGCTCCAGATGGCGGAGGAGAAGCCAGGACCGCAGCAGCATATCATCCTCCGGAATATCGGACCATACCGAATAATTCAGAAAGTTCTCGTCTACCGAGACGGCCGCATATCCGCGGGAAGCGAGCATCTCGCCTAGATAGGCGTAGCCTTTATCGGAGTCCTGCTCGGCGAGGTGGTTGCCGTGCACAAGCAGCACGAGCGGGACCGGTTCCTCCCCGTCAGGCAGCCATGCCGTTCCGTTGAGCGGCAGACGTGCAGGCTCGAAGCCCCAATACAAGCTCTTGAGCGGGCTCCACGAAGGCAGCAGCGATCTTGCATCCGCCGTTCTGGAGACAAGCATGGCGCCTTCGGCGAACTCCTCCCTCCGATCCGAACCGCTGCCGTAAGTAAATGCCTGATATCCGCCTTGCCCGCTTGGCGGCGGAGCAAGGGCGTAGTCTGCCGCCTCCCCCGCCATAGCTTCTCCGATGTCTTCGGACATTCGGACAGCCGCAGGCAGCAGCAGCAGCAGTGCCGCTGAGATTGCAGCGGCTTTGAATGCGGCTGGCGTGCCGGCGCCGTCATCGCAGCGCCTGGCCGAAACGGCATGCAGAGCGGACAGCAGCATGCCCGCCGCCATTCCGCAGGCCGTGTACGCCGCTGCGATGACGACGGACCCGGTCCAACCGGCTCCGGAAACCTTCAGCGCCGCGATGGAGCCCGACAGCAGCGTTGCCGCCCCGCCGGCGAACAATCGGGGCAGCGGGAGGCGAAGCCACGTGAAGACAATGGCAAGCAGCATCGAAAACAAGCCCATGGCCGCCGTAGCGGCCAGCACCATCAGCATGACATCCTGCGATGCCCCGAAGCCCGTAGGCGTGCCCATCGCTGACGCGGATGCCAGGAACGCTCCCGCAGCCCATAAGCCCCCCCCATGCCCTTCTCCAGAATAGGCTGTCCCTCTCCGCGAAGCGGAGCCTGCGCTTCGGGCGGTCCGCAACTCGGACTGGAGCGATGAAATTCCGTTCAACTGACATCGGTTGATTCCCCCGACTCTATCATGATGTTGGGTCAAGTATACCAGAGGCTCGGCATGCGCGGCATCCGTTTCCCGCACGCATACATGAGAATCCCCGTTTCCGGACAGGATAAGACTGCCAATGCTACCATTTCCAGATCGGAGGCGCAGACATGCCTGAAATCCTTGAAGCCATCCACCGTTTGAGAGCCGGCTCCGGCAGCCGGAGCTTGTTTGGGATGCTGCGGGATGCTTTCGGCGATTCGGCCGATTACCGAACCGAGGCTGTGGGAGCCTCCGGCTCCGAGCCCGTCTACATCTGCTTTCTCGCTTCCCTCTGCTCCACGCAGAAGCTGGATCTGCTGCTCGGCTCGACAGGCATCGGCGAGCTCTCCGCCAAGCTGAGCCGCTATAACGGCACCTCGATAGGGGAGGCGGACCAGCCGGCCTGCGAGAAAGCGATCTGCAACGGCTCCGCTGTCATTTGCACGTCCTTATCCGAAAACGGCCTTCTCGTCGACCTGTCGGAAACCCAGCAGCGCGGCATCGGCTCTCCGATTACCGAAAGCGTGCTCCAAGGGCCGATGTATGCGTTCAACGAGAATCTGGATGCCAACACCGCTCTCATCAGGCAGCAGATCCGCTCTCCCAAGCTGAAGATGTGGGAAACGAAGGTCGGCGAGTTGAGCCAGACCCGAATCGCGGTCTTTTATTGCCAGGGCGCCGCCGATCCGGACCTGCTGGCGAGCCTGAAGGAACGGATCGGGAACATACAGGCCGACGGCATCCAGGACAGCGGCCAACTGCTCCGGCTGCTCGTCTCCCGGAAAAAGCTGGGCTTGTTCCCGCTGGCGATGTCCAGCGAGCGTCCCGACCGCTCCACGGCGGATCTGCTTCGGGGCAAAATGGTCATTATGGTCAACGGATCCCCTTTCGCCTTGACCGTCCCCGCCGTTTATACCGACTTCTGGCATTCTCCCGAAGACAACTATGTCAATCCTTATGTCGCCTATTTTCTGCTCTCCCTCCGCTTTCTCGCCATGTTCATGAACCTGTTCCTGCCGGCTCTGTATATCGCCCTTACTTCCGTCAACGTGGACGTCAACCGGCTGGAGATCAGTCTGGCCGCTTCCGCCAGCCGCGAAGGGGTTCCCTATCCCGTGTTCGTGGAAACCTTTCTCATGCTGCTCATCATCGATTTCATCACCGAAGCCGGCATCCGGCTGCCAAAGACGATCAGCTCGACGGTGACGATGGTCGGGGGCGTCGTGCTGGGCCAGGCAATCATCCAGGCGAACATCGTCAGCAACCTGCTCGTGATTATCGTCGCCGCGACCGCGATCACCAACTTCATCGTCATCGACTATCAGATGGGGCTTGTCCAGCGCATTCTCAAATACTTCATCGCCATCGGGGCTACCGTAGCCGGACTGCTGGGCATTATGTTCTGCTTCGCCTGCCTTGTGTTCTACCTGAGCTGCCTGGAATCGTTCGGGGCCCCTTACTTGACCTCTCTGCGCAGGAAAGGAGCCATACAGCCATGAAGAAGAATCCCCCTTCCCTGACCGGCTACGACATGTTCTCCATTCAAGTCCTCTTTTTCGGAGCTTCAGCCGGCTTCATCTATCCGAGCCTGATCGTCCGAAGCACGACAGGGGCGTACTGGGTTCCGCTGGTCGTCTGGGCGGCTGTTGCGCTGCTGAGCTGCCTGCTCTACAGCAAGCTGCTCGGCCGCCTGCAGGAAGGCAAGCTGATCGACAGGCTATGCCAATCGGCCGGCATTCCCGCCGCTTTGATCATCTGCCTGCCTCAGCTCATCTTCATTTTCGGAGCTCTTGTCGTCATGCTGAGGGCCTATTCGGAACTGATTACGATGACGATGCTGCCGACGACTCCCATTACCTTTCTCAACGGCATGCTGCTTGCTCCGGGCGCGCTTGCTCTTGCCGGCATGATGCCCATAGCGAGAGCTGCGCGTGTCCTCTATCTAATCAGCACCCTTCTATCCGTCTGCCTGATGCTGATCGGCTTCAGCGACGTCAAGTGGACGCTGGGCGGTCCCTGGCTTTTTACAAACGGTGATTTTCTCATGATAAGGAATTTCTACTCCGGCTCCTTTATCTGGATGGGGTTTGTCTTTACCGCTCTGATCGGCAGCTACAATCCTCGAATCTCGGGACGCTACCGCAAAAGCTATATCTATGCCCTGCTCCTTTCGTTTCCGATGATTGCCGGATTTATTTATCTGCCCGTCATGACTTTCGGCCGCGAGCTCACACGCCACCTGACCTTGCCGTACATATCCAAAATGGATTCCGTCTACCATTATTGGGTCGTCTTCGAGAACCTGACCGCCTTGTTCGTATCGGTCACCATGCTGTACGTGCTGCTGGTCATGGCTTTGAAGCTCCATGCTCTCGGCGAATCCGTTAAAAGCTTGTTCCCCCGCGCCAATCCGATCTGGATTTATGGAATTGTCGTGCTGCTGGTCTATGCATCGGCTTCGGCTCTTCCCTCTTGGAGAGCCGTTGAAGGAACGATATTCTATACGCTGGGCCTAAGGCTGTATGCGCTTTTCGGCTTCCCTCTGCTCGGCCTGGCCCTTTTGTCGGTTCGGGAACGAAAAAGGAAGGTGGCGTCATGAGAAAGATGCGCTTGGTCCGGGCAGCGGCTGCCTGTTGTCTGCTCGGACTGCTGAACGGATGCTGGGATTCCAAGGATGTGGACAACCGGCTGATGATCGGGGCAATGGGACTGGAAAAAGGATCCGGATCGCAAATCCAGGTGTGGATGAGGTTCCCGCTGCCCAAGACCGCCCAAAAAACCGAAGGGAAGGATTTCTTCGCCATGAGCCAGCCGGGCATTACGGTCGCCGATGCGATGAACCGCGCCCGCTACAAGCTGCCCAAATCGCTGGATGCCACCTCCACGAGAGCTCTTCTTCTCGACGATTCGATGACCAAGGTCAGCTTGAAATCTTATTTGGAGTTTGCGGTAAGGGAGCGTTCCGTGCCTCTCGATGCCGTCGTGGCGATCGTCAAGGGAGATATGAGCCGAATCTTTACCAGCCCCAATCCGACCGGTGAGCTCTCCGGCATTTACACCAAGCTTTTTTTTGAACCCTATGCAGGCGGCATCCCCCGCAAAAACAAGACCATGCTGTGGGAAATCTACTCCAAGCTGTACAATCCGCTCCAAGCGAACCTGATTCCGATTCTTTCGGAAGGAACCCAAAACTCGTTCGAGCTTGAGGGCAATGCCATCTACGCCAAAGACCGCATGGCGGGAGTGCTGAACCCGGATGAATCGCTGATCTATGAAATCATCACGCATCGCTTCCATGATTCGGAGGTGAAGCTGATGAGCCGTTCGGACGTCAAAATCGTTCATAACCGCACGCAAGTGAAAACCGCGCTCAGCAGCGGACAGCCGATCATCGACGTCGAGTCCTGGCTGATCGTGACGCTTGTCGACAGCTCGCAGATGAATGAAATGAGCGAGGAAGAGGTTCTGAGGGAGCTGCTGGAGGATTTGAATGTGCAGGCCAAGTCCATGTTCGCGAAAACCCAAAGGGCCGGCGCGGACATATTCGGCTTCGGGAACCGGTATCGCAGCCGGCTGAAGCCTGCTCAGTACGAGCAATGGCCGGAAATGTTCAAAATGGCTAAAATCAGCATGAAGTTCCACATCGACCTGCGCAATACCGGACTCGAATTCCTGGAATGAAAAAAGCCGCCGGAAAGGCGGCAGGCGAATGGATATCCAGCATCGGCGGCCGATCGGCGGTCCATCCGCGGCCGACCGGCGGGGGGAATCAGCGGTCCATCGGAGCGGCGCGATGTTTGCCTTTGTCCGCCTCCCCCGCATTGCGATCGGCTTCCTCGCGGTTCAGCCGCATTTCCTCCAGCGTCTTCGTCTTCAGCCGCGCCGCCCCTTCCGAGGCTCTTACCGGCAGAAGAGGACCTTCTTCAAGACGCTTGCGCGCTTGCGCAACGGCCTCCTTGTATTGAGGAAGCCAGGCTTCGCCGGCGGCCAACATCTCGTCGACCATCTGCCAGATCTCCGGCGGGTTGCAGACGGCACCGACGAGCGGATCCATCATGAMCGCTACGTCCGCCAGACGCAGGGTTATTTGCCCGAGGCCCGCTTCGCCTTCCTCGATGAGATCTTCAAGGCGAGCAGCGCCATCCTGAACTCGCTGCTCTCGATTCTGAACGAGCGGATCTTCTACAATGGGGCGGAAGCGCGATGGTTCTCATTATAGGGAGAGCGGCACCCGCTGTAAACCTTTTTTTAGC
>NZ_CBRA020000093.1:0-37298 GCF_000469945.2 Paenibacillus sp. P22
ATGAAAATCATGAATTTCTTTCATAAATCCGACCATCCGGCAACGATCAAGGAAATTGCGGACCGAATGGGCGAGGTTCCGGCCAAAGTGTATTATCATGCGCGCAAGCTTGAAAGCATCGGCCTGCTGGAGCTGGTCGAGACGAAGCAAATCAACGGAATTACAGCGAAATTCTATAAAGCCTACGACGGAACCGTCAATATAAGCCGGGACGAGGCGGATGACGAGTCCATCAAGGAAATTTTCCGATCCGAGTCCCAGAAGCTCGCCTCGAATATGTTCGACGCAGCCAAGGAAAAATATCTGGCAAGTTCTGAAGCCGGACGGAAAAGAACCGGCACCCTTTCCAACTCGGACGTTTACCTGACCAAGGAAGAAGCCGAGGAGTTCCTGAAACTGGCCATTGAATTCGCGCAGACCCACTCCAGGCGGACTCGCAGCGAACAAGCGGAATACCATCTTTTCCTTTCCCTTTCAGCGGTGAGCGAAGACGGACTGAAAAGCAAATAAAGCCCAAGCTGAAGGCCATGGACTACCGCATAGACGGCAAGCTTCCTTCGTGAATAGACTGTATGAACCGCTTTACGCGAAGGATGAGGTAATGTGAAAATAGACCTGGGCTGCGGGACGATCAAGCATCCAGGATGCCACGGGATCGACAAGCTGCCCTATGATGGCGTCGATCTCGTTCATGATTTCGATTCCCCGCTTCCGTTCGAGGCTGGAACCGTCGACTTCGTCATGGCTTCCAACAGCCTTCAATATGCCGCGGATGCGGATTTTGTGCTGCGCGAAATCTACCGAGTATGCCGTCACCGCGCCGTCGTGTGCATCGTCGTTCCGTATGCCCATGTCTCGGCGCACATCGCGAACCGCCGGTATCGTCAGCTGCTGAATGAGCACGCTCCCCGCTACTGGACGCGCCATCCGGTCTGTTACGTCGATCCGGACGAATACAAGCTTTCCGGCAGCCGGAATTGGTCCTTGATGGAAGAAGCTGTCATCTTGCCGATCGAGGAAGAGGATGCCGAGCAGCAAATTGCCGAAGGGGAAAGCGAAGAGCTGGATCTGAGGCTGCTGAAGCTGGAATTTTTCTACTTCCCACCCTACGACGGGCTTTACGAGCCTCATGAGCTCTCCCTGCTTCGTCAGAGCCAGATGAATGTCGCCTACCAAATGATGCTCCATCTGGTCGTCGTCAAAGAACGGATTTCGGATGAAGAGATTTCGATCATGGCCGCGCAGCCTCTTGAAGAGCCTGTTTACGTGGACTCCCAGCGGTTTCGGCCGCAGGAGGAAAAAAGCGGCGAGCCGTTTTTATACACGGGTCCGATGGATCTGCTCCTGGACGGAATGCGGGCGGGCGAGGCCGGTTCGGCTTCGGCATCCATTCCCGAGGAAGCCGCTTCTCCGGCTGCTCAGCAGTCTCCGCCGTCCAATCGTCGCCACGATTCCTCCAGGCGAAAAAAGCGAGCGGCGCGCAGCCCCAAGAAAACGCCGCCTGCCCGGAATAAGCCCAACCGAAGCAAGCGTGCCGGAAAACGGAAGCCGTCTAAATAAAGCCGTCAGGATCGTTTCCTGCGGCTTTTCCGCCTTTATTGCGGAGGACGACAGCATGCTGCGCATCATGGACGTACCTTGCCGGACTTATACATCTAGGCGAAGATGGAAACAATCGCTTCATAGCGCATGCAGCCGATAAGGGAGGAACAGCCATGCCGGAAATATTTGTCACATCGGACCATCATTTCGGACACCGGGAAATCATCGATTATGAATCCCGGCCGTTCGCCGATGCCGGGGAAATGGATGCCGCCATGATCCAACGCTGGAACGAGGCCGTCTCCGAGGGAGATACCGTCTACCATCTGGGAGACTTCTCCTTTGGCGGCTTGGGCAGAACCCGGGAAATCGTCGGCGCCTTGAACGGGTACAAGCATCTGATCCTCGGCAACCACGACCGCGACCGGAGCCGCGAATGGTGGCTTGAGGCCGGCTTCGACGAAGTGCACGAGCAGCCGATCGTATACCGAGGCTTCTACTTCCTCAGCCACGAGCCCATGTACATGAACCGCAGCATGCCTTATTTGAACGTGCACGGACATATCCATGGTCAAAAATACGCCGGGCGCAGTTATTTCAACGTCTCGGTCGAGCATTGGGACTATCGTCCCGTCTCCTTCGCACAGGTGCTTGACTTCGTTGCTTCCGGGGAAGATCGGTCCACATGAATACGGACCTGCCTGCTGTCTGCATCGGCGTGCCGGACAGCCCGACTCTCCTCCTGCCGCTTCCGCTTTGGAAGGGATAAAAAAAGCTTCCCGGCCGCAATGGCCGGGAAGCTTTTTCTCCTTGGACGGGTCAGTCCATCCAAGCGTACAGACGATAGATCAGCACGGCTGCCTCTGCGCGTGTCGTCAGGCCTGCCGGGTTCAGGCTGCTGCCATCCCCTCTCAGCAGTCCCGCCTTGACGAGCGCCGCTGCGGCTTCAGCCGCATACGCCGCTACAGCGGACCGATCGTTGTAGCCGTCAAGATCGGAGACGGACGCCTCCGGCAGCGGCCGGCCTGCCAAATTCAGGGCTCTGGCTGCCATTGCCATCATTTCCTGCCTGCTTATCGGTGCCATAGGATCGAAGCTTCCATCCTCCCTGCCTGCCGCGATCCCAAGCGATTTGGCGATTGCCGCCTCCTCCTCGTAATAGGAGCCCGCCGGAACATCCGCGAAGGAAGCTCCTGCTTCACCGCGAAGACCGAGCGCCTTCACGAGCATGAGGACGAAGTCGGCCCGGCGCACATTCGCGGCTGGCGTGAAGACTTCAGCTCCTGTTCCTCGGATGATGCCCTTGGCGGCCAGAGCGTCGATAGCTTCGGCTGCCCATGTCAGATGAACCGTATCCTTGAATTCCTTGACCACATATTCAATCTGGAAATCCCCAAGCAGCGAAGTCTGGAACTCGACAGTGCCCGAGCCCGCTCTGTAGCGGGCGGTCGGCACCGCTGCGGCGATACCTTTTTCGTCCGACATCCGCACCGTTATGCGCTGCGGATGTGCGGACTGTTCCACGCCTGCCGAGTACGGCAGCTTGACCCCTACCGCTTGCAGCTTGCCGCGCCAGAGGAGAGATTTGCCGGCAGCCGAGAGGGTGATTCGTACGCCGGATGGGCTTGCCGCGCCTTGGATCCGGGCTATTTCGAGCTCCACGGTTCCGGATGCGGGATCTCCGTACCCTTTCAGCATTTCCGCCGGAAGCGTCACGATCCCGGCAGCCGTTCGAATCTCAAGCGCGGCTTTGCCGTCTGTCAGAGCGGCCGCCGGTATGGAGATCCGGTACCCTCTTGCTCCCGACAGGGCGGGAACTTGAATCGAGATGCCCGCCGCTCCCATACCTGCCGCACGCTTCAGCTCATCGGCGCCGATGGAGGCAGCGGCTATTCCCGATGCGGGATCAAGCACAGGAACGGCGGTCGTGATGTCCGCTCCGGAAGGGGCCGCCGATGGAGATGGCGTTGGCGACGGAGTCGGCCAGTATGGCGGCCAAGCGTCGGCGTCGCCGAAGGTGTCGCGCTCGGCGTCGCCGAAGGTGTCGCGCTCGGCGTCGTCGAAGGTGTCGCGCTCGGTGTCGCCGATGGCGTCGCGCTTGGCTGCGATTTGCCGGTTACATACGTGAATGCGGCCGTGAAGCTGCCCGGCAAGCCATCCTTGAAAGCGGCTGCGCGGATGACGGCGGTTCCGGATACCGCGATTGGACCGTTTGCTGCGATACCGTTGTCCGGAGCAGGCAGCGAACCGTCCAGCGTATAGTACACCGTCGCGCCATCGGTCGCGCTCGCCAGCAGCAGCTCCTGCGGCGAGTCATACTTGCCCGCTTTCAGGGAAGCGGACGGAACCGCTGCCCGGCTGAGCGCCGGCCGGTTCTCTTCGGACGTCGGCTCCAGCCGGATCCAGTCGATGTTGAAGCCGTCTCCCTGGTCCAGCACGCCGATCTCCTGCACGCCCGCCTTGAGGGAGACGATATGGGAGACGGTCTTGTACGCGCCCCAATCGCCTGTGGACGGCAGCGCCGCGGTGCCTTTCAGCTCGCCGTCCGCGAACAGGGCAGCGGATACTCCTCCTTGCTTCGTCGCGTAGCGGTAGGTCGCCTTGTAGTTGCCGTCCTGCGGGACGTCCACCCGATAACGCAGCAGATTGCCCGCATTCGTGTAGCCCACGTTGGCCGTTCCGGCCGCTTTATTCGTCTCGATGGCATTGCGTCCGGAATCGAAGTAGCTCTCCGCCTCGATGTTCAGGATGCCGCCAGCGTCCGCGGCGAAGAGGTGGAGCGGCTCGATGGCCAGCGCCCCGATCTCGAAGCCCTCCACGTTCGCGGCCAGGCGCAGCGTGATTTCGCCTTGCGGCAGCGCGGCCGTCTTGCGGCTCTTCACCCAGTTCCCGTAAATCTGCGGGACGTCGTACGACGCCAGGACAGCGTCTCCGAGCTTGAGATCGAACGCGCCCATGCCGCCGGCTTGAGAGCTCATTTCAAGCGTGAAGGTGTAGCTGCCCGCTTCCGGGACATCCAGCTTGTAGTCGATCCAGTCGCCAGCCTTGATGCCGGTCAGCTTATGGCCGTCCGCCGCTCCCCCCGCGCCCTCGGAAGGGCCGCTCATAGCGGCGTAATCAAGCGCGCTTGCGGTGCCCGGAACCGGAATAAGCGGCGGGTTGTCCTTGCGGACGATGCGCGGACCGATCTCGATCCAGTCCAGCGATACGTTCGTTCCGCCAACGGACAGGCGGAGCGTATGCTCCCCCTTGGACAGCGGAATGGCCGAGGTCAGCGTCGTCCATTCGTCGGACGCGGCGAGGGAATCCTGTTGGACAGCTCCTCCTCCGTCCAGCTTCCAGGAAGCGTCGGCGGCCGAGTCTCCGCCACGGGTCCGGTAACGGTAGGTCAGCAGATAAGCGCCGTCCTCCGGCACGCTGACCCGGTAATCCAGCCAGCTGCCCGGAACCGTACCGGCCGCTCCATCTTCGATGAGAACGCCGGAGGACTCGTCCGCCTGCTCGGCTTGAATCCGCTTCGGCAGGGCGGCGGCGCTATTGCCGGCCGTCGTCAAGCGAATGTCGCGCAAGCTGTAGCCGGTCCCTTCCGCCGTCACGCCCAGAGCGTGCTCGCCGGCGGGCAGCGCCAGCTTGACCCGCGCATAGCCGTACGGATTCGGCCCTGCGTAAGTATCGCGCGTCACCGTCAAGGTCCCGGCATCCGAGCCGTATGGCCGCAGAAGCGCCGGAAGGCTGTCCGGCATAACCGAGATCGAGGAAGTAGCTGCCGGCCTTCTTGACCGTCAGGTCGTACGTGAAGGAAGCCGGCTCGGACGACTCGCCTTCATTGAGGCCATATACTTCGCCCGTAACCGTATCGGTCTGATAGACGCCTCTAGCGCGGTCAAAGTCCGCCGCGCGGAAGCTGCCCGGCGCGGTCCGGCCCAGCTCGGGACGAATCCACGAGAACGTGGTGACCGCCTTGGCCGGAACGACCGCGGAGATCTGCGTGCCGTCGCTCATGAGCTTGATCGGCTGGTCCTTGTCGGTCTGGTTGATTGCGACGGTTACGACCTTGCGTCCGTCCGGACTGACAAAGGCGACATTCGTCACGGTGCCGGAGGAGCCGTAATCGCTCTCGATCCTTTTGTAGCCAGGGAGGACGAACTTCGAGAATTGGCCCATCAGGTACGTCTCCGGAGCGATCCAGTAGTTGTCGCGGTCCGAGGAATCCTGGATGACCGGAGTCGGATCCGGCGTGCCGACCCACTGATGCGACTTGATGTCGCTGTCGAGCATGACGACCCAGGAATTGTAGCTGCGCGCCCAATTGCGGAAGTACTGGGCGATGCGGTCGGCTCCCTTCGTGCCCCAGACCGCGCGTTCGGTCAAGTAGACGTTTTTGTCCGGGAACAGGTCATGCAGCTTGGTCATCTCGCTCAGCTCTCCGCCGTAATCGTGGAAAGCCGTTCCGTCCACTGCCGCGTATGCGGCCTTGTCGCGCAGAAGCTGGGCGGGATAAGCCATCGTGTCGCCCGGATTGTGGTCGTACGTGAGCAGTCCGACGTGTCCGAAGCCCGCCGCATCCAGCTTCTGGCGCAGCAGCACCATCAGCCTTGCCTGCTGCTGCCAAGACATTTTCGTGCTCGGATAATCGATTTCCAGCAGAGGCTCGTTCTGCACGGTCAGCATTTCCATCGGAATGCCTTCCGCTTGGTAAGCCTGCACGAACTTCACGAGATAGTCCGCATAGACCGGCAGATACTCCTCCTTGATTTCTCCGCGGATCATGCTGCCCGTCGTTTTCATCCAGCCTGGCGCGCTCCACGGAGAAGCGAAGAACTTCACGTCCGGGTTGATCGCCTGGATTTCCTTCAGCGTGGAAATGATGTGCAGGTCGCGGTCCTTCTGAATCGAGAAATGCTCCAGGCCCGGATCGGTCTGTCCTGCCGGCATGTCATCATAGGTGTAGAACGGCTGCCCGGTGAAATCGGCCGTGCCGATCGTCACGCGCACAAGGCTCATGCCCGCCCCTTCCGCCGGATCGAACAGCTTGCCCAGCAGCTCCTTGCGCTTGTCCGCCGACATCTTGGCGAGATTGCCGACCGTCGATTCCTCCATCGACGAGCCGATGCCGACCATGGATTGATAAGTCACATCCGGATCGAGGGAAAGGACCGTTCCAGCGGCTTCGTTCGGCCGGACGATATCAAGAGGCTGCTGCTGCTCCAGCTTTTTGTCCTCCGGCTTGGAACGGTCCGCATAATACCACTGGATATTGCCGGGATCGCGCTCGCTCGTCGTCCAGCTCTGCACCGCGTCCGCCTGAATCACCTCCGGCACCGTGCCGTCCCCCGGCTCCCCGGTGCCGGGCTGGCCTCCGTCAGCCGGAGCGTCTCCCGTGCGGGAGAACTTCAGCCAGTTGAGGTTCATGCTCCCCCCCGTGAACAGGATGCGCAGGCTCTGCCTGCCTTCGGCGGCTATCGGAACGCCATGCAGGACGGCCGTCCCCCAGTCCTGGTAGCTGTTGATTTTCGGCAGCTTCACGGAGCCGAGCTCCTTGGCGGTTCCGTCCAGAATCTTGACGCCCGATGAATCTCCCCAAGAGGCGTAGCGCACCTCGACGTCGTACAGGCCGCTTTGCGCATTGACTTCGTATTGGAGCCAGTCGCCGGCATCGATATAACCGACGTTCTTGCCTCCGCCTTCATCCTGGGTAGTTTCCGTCTGCACCGCTCCCGGCGCGCTCATCGCGCTGTAATCCTCCGCCTGCACGACGCCCGGAACCGGAATGCTCGTGTCCGGCTGAGCCGGAGGCTGCGGCAGATCATCCGGAGTCGGCTGCGACTTGGTCAAGCCGTACCCCGTCTTGAACAGGAACTGCCCGGAATCGCCGGCATGATCGTAGGCGCTCAGGCTGAACGGCCATTTCAAAGGCAGCTTGCCCGTAAAGTCCTTGCTCCCGAGCAGCACGTCCGCGACTCCATCGCCCTCCGTGCCGGTGAGCCAGGCGGCTACCAGCCCCTGGATGTCCTTCAGCTGGTCGCCGATCGTCATCGGGCGGCCCGAGACGAGCACGAGAACGATCGGCAGCTCCGGATCGGCAGCCCGAACGTTGGCCAGCGTGGCCAGATCCTCCGTATTCAGGTTAAGGTTGGACGTATCCCCGTCCGATTCGGCATACGGCATCTCGCCGACAACGACGATGGCCGCGTCATGGCCTTTCGCGCCGCGGCCATGCTCGTTGTAGGTCACCTTCTTGCCGCCGGACTCCGCCGCCTTCTGCAAGCCTTGCAGAATCGTCGTGCCTTTGGTGATCGCCCCGGCGCTGCCCTGCCATGTGATCGACCAGCCGCCTGCCTGCCTGCCGATATCGCCCGCCGCCTTGCCGGCAACGAAAATATCCTTCATTCCGGACAGCTGGGACATAATCGGCGACTCGGAGCCGTCCTCGCCCGGAACGACATCGTTCTTGAGCAGCACAAGCGACTGCGCGACCGCTTCGCGAGCGACCGCCCGGCTCTGAGCCGAGCCGAATGCGGCCTGTTGATCCGGGTCGGACTTCGGATGCTCGAAGACGCCGGAATCGAACTTCACCGTCAGGATCCGCGACACGGCGTCGTCGATCCGCGCCTGTGAGATTCCGCCTTCCTCGGCCAGCTGCTTGAGGTCGGTCACGACCTCCTTCCACTTGTCCGGCTCCATGATCATGTCGACGCCCGCGTTGACGGCCGTCTTGACCTGGGCCTTCAAGCCGCTGACGGCGTTGCCCTGCCAGTCCTTCGTAATCTGGTCGATCGCGTTGTAGTCGGAGACGACGAAGCCCTTGAACCCGAGCTCTCCCTTGAGCTTGTCCTGCAGGAGCCGCTGGTTGGCATGCATCTTGAGGCCCTGAATGCTGTGGTACGAAGCCATTACCGTGCCGACGCCCGCTCGGACGGCCGCCTCGTACACCTGCTTCTCAAGCGCCCAGATCTGCTCCTCCGAGTACCGCGTCACATTGCCCTGGTTGATGCCGTTGTCGGTGTAACCCTCCCCGATAAAATGCTTCGCCGTGGCGACGACCTTGTCCGGCCGCTGCAAATCCCCGGGCTTCCCGCCCTGCAGCCCCTTGATGTAAGCCGCTCCAAGCTCCGCCGCAACGGCCGGATCGTCGCCGAAGCCTTCGTAGGTCCGGCCCCAGGAGATGTTCTGGACGTCGGCGAGCGTCGGCGCGAACGTCCAGTTGATGCCGGTGGCGCGGATTTCCGCCGCTGCCGCAGCGCCCGCCTTTTCGACCAGCTCGGCGTCATGCGTCGCAGCCAGGCCGATATTATGAGGAAACAGCGTGGCGTCCTTGACGTTGTTATGGCCGTGCACGCCGTCCACGCCGTACAGGAGCGGAATGCCGAGACGCGTCGACAGAGCGCCGTCCTGATAGCCGTTGTACAGCTTGGTCCACTGCTCAAGAGTGCTGTCGGCCAGCTTGCCGTTCGGGAACGAGCCGCCGCCGCTGAACACCGAGCCGAGCCCGTAGGCCAGAACATCCTCCGGCGTGACGGATGCCCGTTCCGCCTGGACCATCTGGCCGACCTTCTCGTCCAGCGTCATCCGGCCGAGCAGGTCCGCGACGCGTTCTGCCGTCGGTTTCGACGGATTGTAATAAGCCGGCAGCGACGCCGGATCTGCCGGCGCGGCGGCGGCATGCAGCGGCAGCAGGCCGAGCAGCAGCGAGCCGGCCGTCGCTCCAGCCAGCCACCGTACCGCCGGGCGGCGTACGGACGGAGATCGGCGGCTGAATCGGCCGCTTCTGGACTTATCGGCCTGGGTTCTTTTCATCGTTGGCATGAATGGCTTGAACCTCCCTGTGAATGAATAATGCCTTAAATGTTATCGATTACATTTTGCGGAATGAATCCGAATTACTTTGCCGGCCGGCTTTCCCCTTCGCGTCCAAAACAATTCCGCCTATTTCGTAAGCGTTTCCATTTTGAAGCGGCTTGTCTCTTCAGTACCCCTGCTATCCCATCAAACGCGTCGACAGAGCAACCCTCGATCCAGGCGATGCTCCATCGGTCAAACAAGGCGGCAGCAGCGTCCATCAAACGGGACAACCATGTCACTAAGGCGGCTCAAGCGGTCAGGGCAGTCTCGCAAAGAAGAGCAAACGCGGCAAGTATCCCTTTCACTATAGAGTCGCGGCCATTAAGGAGGCAAGGGACCAAACTCCCGGAATGCAGACCATTCCCCCTTCGGCAGCGGGGATTACGGTGCGATGTTTGGCAGGTCTTTTGCCTCAATGCCTTATGAAATCGGTTACATCGTGTCAATCCGAGGTCCTGCTCTCTTGTCGAAAGGAAGCCTTGGAACTATGCGCGCGCCTGTCGAACCTTCAGCCGGAGTCCGACGAAAGACCCGCTTTTGTCGAACTCCTCTATCCGGGAGGGGATTGGAAATCCCAATGAAAATAACCCATATAACCGCCTCGGTATGGCCATCCTCATCGAGCGCCGGACTTCGCCCTCGGTGCCGTCCCTGTTATACTTGGAGCGAGCGACTGGAGCGGCATGCCTTCCGGCGGACAGGCAGCCCACGGCCCGATCGGGGCGGCGCGGTACGTTTTGCCCGGCTGGAGGCTCCAGCCCGGAAGCAGGCGGAATTCGCCCGCCGCGCCGTCTCTGCTGCCCGGAACGTACGAAGCCCGCTTGGACGCCTCGCCATGGCAGGCGAGCTGCAGCATGCGTCCGGCGAATAGATCGCAACCAGGGTCGGCGGCAAGCTCGACCCGGATCAGATCCGGCTCGATCAAGCGGACTCCTTTGATCTTGAGCGCTTGCCAGGCGCTCCCCGCGAACTCGTCCCGGCCGATCCGGCCCCAATCCATATCCGCTGCATAGAGCTGTCCCGGAGTGAACGCATACCCTTCGGGCAGGCGAAACTGCGGGGCCTGCACGCCGCCTTCGAGCTGTGTCCTCTCCACATATCCGGCAAGGAGAGGCAAGCCTCCTGCAGGGCACACCCGTACCGTCTTTCCCTCCAAAGGCGGCACGATCTGATAGTGCCTGCCGCCGCTCACGTTGTCCGGATTCAGCTTCAGCAGCGGGCCCGAGCAGTCCGTCCCGGCTTCATCCGCGCACACCATCCCGCAATCGGCGACGCCGTCGGCGAGAAGCGGCACCACTTCAATGGTGTCGTACGAGATCTGCCGCACATAACGGAAGAAGAGGCGGTCTACGCCGGCTTTGAAGCCAAGCTTGTCGCCGCCCCGATAGGAGAGCGTGTAACGCTTGCCCGGCTGCTGCAGAGCAGTCGGGACGATGTAGCTGGCCTTCGTCCCCGCCTTCAGGCGGGGCGTACCGGACAGCTCCAGATCGCTTCCAAGCTTGAACGAGGCCCTCGCCGTATCCGCCTCGAGCTCCTCGTCCGCCAGCGGCCTGCTGAAAATGACCTGAATCGAGATGGGACTCAGCGCATCAACCTGCAGCAGCTCCTTCGGAAGGAACTTGGCCAGCGGCTTCGGCACGGACTTGGTCTTGCCTCCCGGCGCTCCCTTGCCTTCCTTCGAACCGAAGCTCCCAAACCTGCCGAAGAGGCCTCGGCTGTCGAAGCCGGCAGGCATGCCGAGCGGAACAGCCGCCGTCAACGCCAAGCCGGCTCCTTGCTGCCCAAGCAGCCGGAACCGTTCAGGGAACGGTTCCACAGGGGAATGTTCGGACACGCCGTCAGCAGAAAACGGTTCAAGCACAGGCTCTCACTCCATCTCGATATTGGCATATGCCTACTTTATGCTTTTGCAGGATTGTTGGTGAGATGACTGCAATTTGGATTTGAAAGGGGAGACCCGACGTATGAAGGAAAATTGGGAACGAGGAGAAACGCCGCCCGAGCCGGAGCCGCACATCATCCGCGAGCTTGCTGCAGCCGCCTTGCCGGAGCTGCGGCATTGCACGCCTCGACGCACCGGAGCCGGGCTCAGCAACCTCGTGTACAAACTGGATTCGGGAGGGCGTTCCTACGCCCTGAGAATCTACAGGCAGAATGCTGTGGTCGCGCGCAAGGAAGCGTCCATTTCCCGCTTGCTCGCTGGAAGCCTTCCGGTGCCGCGCCTCCTGGCTTCCGACTGGAGCGGCTCGCTCTATCCTGCTCCTTGGGCGATCATGGAATGGATGCCCGGCGTGCTGCTCGCGGACGAGTTCCGCTCCGGCAGCATGGATGCCAAGTCGGAATGGCATCATGCAGCCGGCCGTACGCTGGCGGCCATCCATGACATCCGTTTCCAGGAAGCCGGCTTCCTGGACGGGGAGCTTGCGGTCAGCGAGCCGCTCGCCTTGAACGGAGAGGGCTGGCGGCAATTCATCGCGCATTGCCTGGAGGCGGCAGCAGGAAGCCTGCTTGGAACGGAAGCGACGCGGAGGCTCGATCATTTCGGCGTCAGCTTCTCGCCTCTTCTCGACCTGCATGCCATGTTGCCCGTGCTCGTCCATTCCGACTACAACGCATTGAACGTGCTTGGCGTGAGGACAGGCGGCCGCCGCGAGCTGTCGGCCGTTCTCGACTGGGAATTCGCCTATGCCGGCAGCGCCATGGCGGACATCGGCAACTGGCTCCGCTACGAGCCTCGCGGCACCGCCGCCGAGGAAGCCTTCGCCGCCGGCTACCGGTCAGGCGGAGGCTTCCTGCCGGAGCGGTGGCGGGAGCTGTCGCTGCTGGAGGATATGGTGGCGCTATGCGACTTGCTGAGCCGCTCCGGGGAGCATGCTCCCATCCGCACGGCGGATCTGCGACGGCTGATCGGCTTCACGATGGACCGGGCCGAGGAAGGGCGGCAGAATGTGATCTAGGGCGTCCGTTCGCCGGCGTCCTGCCCTTCGGCTCGCCCCTTCAACAAAAACGCTCCGCAGCGGAAGGTTTCCACCTTCCGTCTGCGGAGCATGTTTTCGTGCTTAAAAATCGAAGTTGTCCGGGTCCGGGCCAACGCGGCGGTTCTCGTTGAGAGCGTCGATGGACTCCATCTCGGTCGGCGTCAGCTCGAAATCGTCGACGGCTGCGTTTTCGGCCAGCCTCTCCGCCTTCGTCGATTTCGGAATCGTGATGACGCCATGCTGGAGATCCCAGCGAATAAGGACCTGCGCGACGGATTTGCCGTGTCTGGAGGCAATGTCCGACAGCAGCGGATGATCCAGCAGCTGGCCCTGCATCAGCGGCGACCAGGCTTCCAGCTGGATGCCTTGCGCCTTGGCGAAACGGCGCAGCTCCGGCTGCGACAGCAGCGGATGGAACTCGACCTGGTCGACCATCGGGCGCACCGCAGCGTCCTTCATCAAATCCTCCAGATGGCTGACATGGAAGTTGCTGACGCCGATCGCCTTCACACGGCCATCCTTGTACAGCGTCTCGAGAGCCCGCCAAGCATCCTTGTATTTCCCGGCAACGGGCCAATGAATCAGGTACAGATCCAGATAATCCAATCCTAATTTGCTCAAGCTGGCCTCATAGGCGGCCAAGGTCTCCTCATAGCCGAGGTCGGCATTCCATACCTTCGAGGTGACGAACAACTGATCCCGCGACAGTCCGTTCTCCTCCAGCGCTTCCCGGATGCCCTGCCCGACGCTGCTTTCGTTGGCATAGACAGCGGCCGAATCGATGCTCCGATAACCAAGGCGAACGGCGGCCTTGACCGCCTCGACGAGCTCCTGCCCCTCCTCGACCTTGAATACCCCCATGCCGAGCCAAGGCATGGCGACCCCGTTGGCCAACGCAACCGTTCGATTCGTAAATGCGTTCATTCCCATCTCCCTTTCCTTGATTGCTGTCATGCATCCTTGTGCAATGCAACCTCGGTCTTTGGCTCTTGCTCCCGTGTCCTGACTGCACTTGCATGACTGCTCTAGCCGCGACTGCTCTTTATGACTGCATTTGCATGACTGCTCCTGCTTTCCAGAACGCAATTCAACTTCAACACTGCCTGAAGCTTAGACCGTCTGCCTTTCGGCAGCCATCGCTTCAACCTTCGAGCTTTTCTTCTCCAAGAGCAGGCTCCATGCGGTCAAAACAACTGCGGACGCCACCATGATAGCTCCCATCCACGTGGTATGGATCAACCCCATATGGTCGGTCACCATGCCGCCCAGCCAAGCTCCCAGCGCGATGCCGCCGTTGAATGCGGCAATGTTGACGGCCGAAGCGACATCGACCGCCTTGGGAGCGTAACGCTCCGCCAGCTGCACGACATGGAGCTGGAGTCCCGGCACGTTCATGAAGGCGAACAGCCCCATCGCGAACACCGCGATCAGTCCGGCGATCTTATGCGGCAGCGCCGCCATCATGACGAGCAGGATGACGGCTTGTACGGCGAACATGGCGAGCAGGGCCGGCAGCGGCCTGCGGTTGGCCGCTTTTCCCCCGATGAGATTCCCGATGGCAATGGCGATTCCGTACAGAAGCAGAATCAGCGCCGCTGCGGATTCCTTGAATCCGGTTATCTCGTGGAGCAATGGGGATAAATAAGTGAAGACGACAAACGTCCCTCCATAACCGAGCGCCGTGATGAGGAAGGCCAACACAAGCCTGCCGCTCGTCAACAGCTTGACCTGCTCCTTCAGCGGCGTCCTTTCTCCCTGACGCAAGCCTTGAGCGGGCACAAGCACCCATGCCGCTGCGAGAGCGATAATTCCGATGAGCACAATGCCGATGAAAGCGGAACGCCATCCCAGCTGCTGGCCGATGAAGGTCCCGAGCGGAACTCCCGTCACCGTCGCGACAGTAAGACCCGTGAACATGGCCGCGATTGCGCTGGCACGCCTGTCCTCCGGAACCAGATCGGCGGCGATCGTCGAACCGATCGACATGAACACGCCATGCGCGAGCGCCGACAGCACCCGGGCCGCGAGCAGCATGCCGAAGCCGGTCGAGAAGGCGGCCAGGCTGTTGCCGGCGATGAAGACCAGCATGATGGCGATCAGCAGCGTCTTGCGGGGAATGGACGAGGTCAGCGATGTCAGCACCGGGGCGCCGAACATGACCCCGAGCGCGTACAGCGTCACGGTCAATCCGGCCATCGTGACCGGTATGTCCAAATCTCCGGAAATCATCGGCAGCAGTCCTACGCTGATGAATTCCGTCGTTCCAATGGCAAAGGCGCTGATGGCAAGCGAAAGCAGCGCCAGCGTATTTTTTCTTGAGCTTGATTGCACTTGAATTCAACTCCTTGATGTTATCTCGTGCCGGTAAATGCTATTATGGAACTGTAACAACAATTTGAACAGAACGCACTTTCAAGTACCATAGCTACTTTTTAGTTCCTTTTGCGAAGCAAGGAGAGTGAAACCGCAACCATGAAAAAATACAATATCGCGGTCGAGGCCACGCTGGACGTCATCGGAGGCAAATGGAAGACCGTCATCCTGTGCCATCTGACGCATGGAAAGAAGCGGACCTGCGACTTCCGCCAGCTCATGCCGAACATTACGCAGAAGATGCTGACGCAGCAGCTGCGCGAGCTTGAGCAGGACGGCATCGTGAACCGCATCAGCTACAACCAGGTGCCGCCGAAGGTGGAATACGAGCTGACCGATTATGGCAAGTCCCTTCAATCCATTCTGACCTCGCTATGCGAATGGGGCGACCGCCATCTGGAGAAGACGTACGGCAACCGGTTCGAGGCGCTGGAGGAAAGCGTCCTGAATCCGCGATGAATCCGGCCAGCAACCGTTCGGGCAGGACATTTCATTTCCAATCGAAAAAGGCCGGAGCCGCAGAAGTTCTGCATGCTCCAGCCTTTTTTTCTGTCGGTCAATCCGCCAGCCGTTCTTCCTCCGCGATGCTCTGGATGCTCTCCGCCGTAATCGTGAACAGGGGATAGTCCTCGTCCTGCTGCTTCCGCAGCGCCCGTTCCTTGAAATACTTCGGACTGCCTTCCCCCATCTCCTCGTCGTAGAACAGCAGCATGGCGTCGGTCTTGCGCAGCAGCAGGCTGTCGCGCGCGGTCAGCTGCCATACTCCCTCATAGGGCTGTTTGCTGACGCTGACATGATGATCGACCTGCCGCAGGATGCCTTCATAATAGGCCTTGCGGTCTTCCTTCCACTTCTCGTCGGGATTGGCGTACGCCGTCAGAATCGATATCTTGAGCTGCGGATAATCCCGCTTGAGCCCGATCGCGGCCTCGCAGGCCCACAGATCGAAGCCATAGCCCCCCGGCGAGATGATCCATTCCAGTCCGTCCTCCAATAAAGGAACGAGGCGGTTCTCCACCGCCTTGCGGATGAACGGAATCGCTTCGTGCTTTTGCGAGAAAATGTTCAGCTCATGCGCCCGGTACCCGGTCACGAGCAGATTGGCGATGCTCACGGCAGCCTCCTCATTCCGATGCGGCCTCCAGCAGCAGGTCCGGCGCCTCTCCGGCCGGCAGCTCCTGCACCTTGCGCAGCCTGCGCTCGATCGCCCGGGAACGGACCGCCGCCGCGTCGATGGAGTTGCTCGCCTCCTGCAGCTTCTTTTGCGTCTTGTCGAGCAGATCTCCGAACTTGCCGAACTCCGTCTTCACGGCGCCGAGCACCTGCCATACCTCGCTCGAGCGCTGCTGGACTGCCAGCGTCTGGAAGCCCATCTGGAGGCTGTTCAGCAGCGCGGTCAGCGTCGTCGGGCCTGCGATGACGACCCGGAACTCGCGCTGAACCTGCTCCCACAGGCCGGGGCGGCGGAGCACCTCTGCGAAGAGCCCCTCCACCGGCAGGAACATGATGCCGAAGTCGGTCGTATTCGGCGGATCGATATACTTGTCGCGGATCGACTTGGCCTCCTGCTTGATGCGCGCGTCCAGCTGCTTGGAGCATTCCGCCGCGGCGAGATGGTCGTCCGCGTCCAGGGCGTCCAGCAGACGCTGATAATCCTCGGTCGGGAACTTGGAGTCGATCGGCAGATGGATAATCTGATTGGAATTGTGCTTGTCGGGAATTCGGACGGCGAACTCCACCCGCTCGCTGCTGCCGCGCCGCGTGGCGGCGTTGCGGTCGTACTGCTCCACCGTCAGCGTCTGCTCCAGCAGGTTGCCGAGCTGGATCTCGCCGAGCGTGCCTCTCGTCTTGACGTTGGTCAGCACCTTGCGCAGATCGCCGACGCCGTTCGCCAGGCTCTTCATCTCGCCGAGTCCCTGATGCACGAGCTCCAGCCTGTCGCTGACGAGCTTGAACGATTCGCCCAGCCGCTGCTCCAGCGTCGCATGCAGCTTCTCGTCGACAGTGGCGCGCATCTGCTCCAGCTTGCGGTTGTTGTCCTCCTGCAGATGCCGGAGCTTCTCCTCCACCGTGCCGCGCATCATTTCCAGCTTCGTCTCGTTCACTCGCGTCAGCTCCGCGAGCCGCTCGGAGAAGCTGTCCAGCAGATGCTTCTGCTGCAGCGCCATATCGTTCATGTTGCCCATGAGCGTGCGGTTCATGGCGTTCATGGAAGCCGCCAGCTCCTCGCGGTTCTGGCGCGCCGCAGCCGCAGCCTCCTGGCGGCCTTGCGCCGCATGCTCCGCCGTGTAGCTGCGGACGTCGTCCCGGATCCGGTCGAGCTCCCGCAGCAGCGACGGGTCTGTCCCGGAGCGGCTCCTTGGGCGTGTGAGATAGAGCAGCGCGACGGCAGCCAGAATGACGGCCTGCAATCCCAGGATGGCATAATTCATGGGCGTTTATCCTTCTCTCAGGTTGATTTGCGGGCGAAATAGGCTTCGAAGCCTTGCGCGATCGCGGCAGCGGCTTCCTTTTGGTACTTCTCCGTCCGTACCTCCGCCTCGTCCTTGGCGTTGCTGAGGAATCCAAGCTCCAGCAGCACCGACGGCAGGCTGTTCTCCCGCAGCACATGATAGTCTCCGAACGAAATGCCGTTCGTGCCGAGGCTCAGCCCCTCAAGCGGGCCTTCGACCGCTCTCGCAAGCGGCACATCCTTGTTCTTGGAATAATAGAACACAAGCGTGCCGGAAGCCTTGGTAGGGGAAGAATTGTAATGAATGCTGACAAAAGCGTCCGCCGAGGCCTGCTCCGCGATCCGGACCCGGTCCGGGAGCGACGGCTTCTCGCTGTCTTTCGTACGGGTGAGAATGACGCTCGCTCCCCTCGCCCGCAGCTCGTCGGCGAGCAGCTTGGATGTGCTGAGCGTAAGGTCTTTCTCCTCGGTCTTATGCGTCGTGCCGATCATGCCGGGATCGTTGCCGCCATGGCCGGGATCGATGACGATCAGCTTTCCCTTGAGGCTGCCGATTCCGCTGCCGGCGGCGGGGCCGCTGCCTCCGCCCGTGCTCACCAGAGTTCCGCTTGAACTGCTTATGTATTGGCTGCTGACCCAGCCGGCCAGCCCGCCCGGCGTCTTGACGCTGCTCCATTGCCCGGACGTTTTGAGCACGGTCACCCGGTCGCCGGTCGTAACGCTCCCGACGACCGAATAACCGGTGCCGGGGCCGCTGCGCACCCGCACTCCGCTTCCCGTGATGACACTCGACTTCTGGCCGGCAGCGCCGGACAGGGACACGCTCGATGCCGAACCCGACGTTCCGACGGAAGCCGACTTGACCAGGTAGTGGCCCGCTGCCCATCCGGTGAGACCCTGTCCGCTCACCTTCATCCAGCCGAATTGTTCGTCCGTAACCTGAACCGTCGCTCCTTGGGTCAAATATCCTTTGACGGCTGCTTTCTGATCCGGTTCCTTGAGGACAGGCAGCGATTTGGTCGCAACCTTGTACGATACCGCTGCCGCTGCAACCGCGGCCGAGGGCGGTCCGACAGGCATGCCAGCCGCCAACACCAAGGCGGCCATCAGGACAACCAGCCATCTTCTCATTCCATGCGCTCCCTTCCGGCAGTACGATTTAGTAGACATCCATGAAAGCCTCATCCTGCGCGGAGTCATAGCGCAGATGTAGCTCCTTCCCGTCGAGATACCAGAGCTGGTCCTCTTCCATGAAAAAAACGAGCCCTTCCTCCTCCTGACGCAAGCCGGGCCGGCGCGATTCGTCCTTCATGATTCCGAGCGACAGCCCCGGCTGCACGCTGCCGCAGCCTCCCAGGCGCACGAAGACGCGCAGCTGGTCGCCTTCGTGAAGATTCAGCTCTTGCTTATACCAGCGGGCCGCTTCCGGATCGACCGTCAGCTTCATATGGGCGGCTCCCCTTTCCTTCCACTCTATCATTAAGTGTTTGCTAGATTTGCCATTAGTATAACAAAGGGAGCCCAATCGGGCCACCGGATGAAAAGTTTCTAACCCGGAGGAAATAAAATCCAGCGGCCGGAAAACCGTTTCTCTTCCCCGCAGGTCTAATAAATAGGGGATGAAATGAAGATGACGCAGCTAGAAGCAGCGCCGAATTGAATGTCGAAGATTACCCCGGCTACGCCAAAATGCCGATCGAAGTGGAGCTGATGCCGATAGAAAAGTAAAATCAATGCCTCCAGCGGCAGTCCAAGAGCGCCAGCCGCAGCAATGAATTCCGCAGATGAAAAAAGCCCGGCCGCCGCCGAAAGGCAGCAAGCCGGACCCGCAAGTCCTATTGGTTCCAGTAACGCCGCGAAGCGCAATGCTCGCGGTACAGCTCATAGTTCTCGTCGAACTTGACGAGCTCCACGCAGCGCCCCGTCCGGGGCGAATGGATCATCCGCCCGCCGCCGGCGTAGATGCCGACATGGTGGACTCTCCCTTTGCCTTCCTCATAAGCGAAGAACAGCAGATCGCCCGGAGTCAGGTCCTCCCGGTCGACAGCCTGCCCTTCCAGCGCCTGGTCGGAGGCGTCTCTCGGGATGGCGATGCCGGCCGCCCGGTGCATGCTGAACGCCAGGCCCGAACAGTCGTAGCCGAGCGACGACATGCCGCCCCACAGGTAGGGAAGGCCGAGAAAGCGGCGCGCCTGCTCCACGACGAAGCGGCCGGCATGATCGCCGCGGCCGCCGGCCGATGGACGGCTGATYGCCGCAACATCGGCATCGCCGCGCTGGAGCCAGCCCTTGCCGCCTTCCGGCAGCAGCACCGTCAAGCCTTCGGCGTCATCCTCCGCGACCGGCAGCCGCGTGAGATAGCTCAGCTCCATGAGGCGCTTCGGCGCCCCTCCTCCAGCCTCATCGGGATCGGAATCGAGCAGCCAGGCGGTGTCGGCGGTGACCACGGCGCAGCGGCCCGATGCCCGTTCCCCTTCCTGCCGGTCCTTGCCGCTTCGGCAGGCTCCGTCCGGAAACGCTCCCGGAGAAGGGAAGGCCAGCTGCGCCAGAGGCACCCAGCCGGGATAGCCGAGCGGCTCCTTGCAGCTGCTCTGCCCCGGAATGAATACACGAGCCCAGCCCTCCTTCTCCTCGGCCACGAGCACGCGCTCGCCATAGAGCAGCTGCGTCTGCACCCGATTGTTGTCGCATAGGTCCAGGCGGTCGTCCACCGACATTGAAGACAGCCAGCCGCGCAGGTCGGCCGGATTTGCCAGCGCCGGAGCATCCAGCTCCCGCGGCGAGTCCGGTCTCGTCCATACCGTCGCGACAGGAACCGCCGCACACGCTTCCCTCAAGTCCGCGCTCATGATACCGCCGCTCCCGGACTGGCGGCGACGCGCACGTCCCGGATGCCGAGTCCCGGCGCATCCGGGAACGTCATGACGCGGCCGTCGTAACGGACACCTCCGTCGACGATGTCGCTCCTCAGCAGCAGAGGAGCGTCGAAATCAAATCGGGTGATGTTCTTTTTGCTCGCCGCCAGATGGGCCGCCGCCGTTACCGCCACCCGCGATTCGATCATGCTGCCGACCATGCATTCCACGCCGTACTGCTCCGCCATGCCGTTGATAAGCTGGGCTTTGTAGATGCCGCCGGACTTCATCAGCTTGATGTTGATGAGATCGGCCGCCCGCATCTGGAGCACGCGCAGCGCCTCCGCCGGCGAAAAGACGGCCTCGTCCGCCATGATCGGAGTCTGGACCGCGTCGGTGACCGCCTTCAGCCCCTCGATGTCATGGGCCTTGACCGGCTGCTCCACCAGCTCGATGTCGAGCCCGAGATCCTCCATGCGGCGGATCGCCCGGACCGCATCCTTCACCTGCCAGCCCTGGTTGGCGTCGAGGCGGATCTTCACCCCGCCGCCGACGCGGCTGCGGATTTCCCGGATGCGCTCGATGTCCTCCTGCACGTCGTCCTTGCCGACCTTGATCTTGAGCACGTTGAAGCCTTCCCGGACGCAGCTCGCCGCATCCTCGCCCATCTCCTTGGGCGAGTTCACGCTCACCGTGAAGTCCGTCTCCAGGCGGTCCTTGTAGCCGCCGAGAAATTGGTACAGCGGCAAGCCGCAATGCTGGGCGACCAAGTCATAGATCGCCATGTCCACGGCGGCCTTCGCGCTGCTGCTGCCGACCATCGCTCCGTGCACGCTCTGCAGCATGCGCTCGTAGCCGAGCAGGCTTTGCCCGACGAGCAGCGGAGCGAACGTCAGCCGGATCGCCGACTCGATGCTATCGAGGCTGTCGCCGGTAATGACGATCGTGGACGGCGCCTCTCCCCAGCCGACGCGGCCGTCGCGGTCCCGGATCCGGACCAGGATGGATTCCTGGTCGTGCACGGTGCGCAGCGCGGTTTTGAACGGCTTGTGGAGAGGGGTCGACTGCCTCATCACCTGTATGCTTTCAATGTTCATGCTGTTGTCCTCCTCATGCGGCTGGCCGGGATGCTCTAAGCCGGCTCTGCGCCGTCCGAGAATCCGGATTCGTTGAAAACAAGGCTTCGGCCGCTCGTGTTCAGTACAGCTTCCACCCCAAGCGGAACGGCGATATTCGGCGAGCAGTGTCCGATCCGGAAGCCCGCCATGGCCGGCTTGCCGGCCGGCACGATGTATTCCGCCAGAACTTCGTCCAGACTCAGAGACTCCTTGCGCTTTGAAGGCTCGCAGTTATGGAAGTCGCCGACGACGATGCCGGCGGCATCGTCCAGCTTGCCGGCCTGCTTCAGCTGGCACAGCATCCGGTCGACGCGGTACGGCTCCTCGTCGATGTCCTCGATCAGCAGCAGCCTGCCCCTCGTATCGATCTCGTACGGCGTTCCCAGCGTGCTGACGAGGAGCGACAGATTGCCGCCGGCAAGCGGGCCGCTCGCTTCGCCCGGAACCAGCACCCGCAGGGGAGCGATCTCTTCCGTATAGTGAACACTATGCGGAGCTAGAAGGCGGTTATACCCTTCCAGCGTCAGCGGATGGGGACGGGCATGGCCGGCTCCGTCCTCTCCTTCCGGAAGCTCCTTCAAGTCGATCATCATCGGCCCGTGGAAGGTGACCAGGCCGCTGAGCCGCCCGATCGCCGAATGAAGAAACGTAATGTCGCTGTAGCCCCAGAAAATCTTGGGATTGCGACGGATCATGCCGTAGTCGAGCCGGTCTGCGATGCGTGCCGTGCCGTATCCGCCGCGCGCGCAGATGATGGCGGCGATGTCCGGATCCGCGAACAGCCCGTTCAGCTCCTCGGCGCGCTCTTCATCGCTTCCGGCCAGGTAACCGCGGCGCAGCGAGAGCGTCCGGCCGAGCTTCACGTTCAGGCCGAGGCGCCGCAGGTAACCTGCGGCAGCCTCCGCCTGCTCCCGGTCGCCCGGACTTGCCGGAGCCGGAATCCCGACCGTGTCGCCGGGCTGCAGCTTGCGCGGGCGGATCAGGCCCGGACGGCTCACTTCAGCTCCGCCCATTTGAAGTCGATGAAGCCGAATGGATGGCGCACGACGCCGGACAGCTTGTCGCTCTCCAGATTGACCGTGTTGTAGAAGTACAGCGGCAAAATCGGAGCCTCGTCGATCAGGATCGCTTCGGCCTCATGCATCATCTCATAGCGCTTCTTCTCGTCGCTCTGCTGGTAAGCGCCCTTGATCAGCTCGTCGTACTTGGCGTTTTTCCAGCCTGTGCGGCTGAACGGATTGTCCGACTGGAAACCGTCCAGGAAGTTGATCGGATCCGCGAAGTCAGGCAGGAAGGAGGAACGGGACAGCTGCAGCTGCAGCTTCTTCTGCTCGGCGACCATCACCTTGCTTTCCTTGCTCTCCAGCTTGACGTCGACGCCGAGATTGTCCTTGAACATCGCCTGCATCGCTTGGGCGACCTTTTGGTTGATGTCGTTCGTGCTGTAGGTCAGCGTGACGTCCGGAAGCTTGGAGTAGCCGGCTTCCTGCATGCCTTTGGCGAGCAGCGCCTTGGCATCGGCCGCGTCGAACTTCAGCAGATCTCCGCCCTTCTCGCGGAAGTCGCCTCCGGCCGCATCCTCGAGCCCCGGGGATACGAAGGCGACGGCCGGCTTGTGCTTCTGGCGAAGCACGAGATCGACAAGCTGCTGGCGGTCGACCGCTTCGGCGAACGCCTTGCGGATGTTCATGTTGTTGAACGGCTCCATCGTGACGTTGAAGCGGTAGAACGCCGTGCCCGCCGCCTCTTCGACCTTGACCTTGTTCTCTTCGAACAGCTTGTCGGCCATATCGGACGGAATGCTGCCGGTCGTGTCGAGCTCGCCGGACTGGAAGAGCTGGTAGGCGGTATTCGTATCGTTGACCATTTTATAGGTGACGCCGCCCAGCTTCACGCTGGATGCATCCCAGTAGTCCTTGTTCTTGACCATCTTCAGCTCGTCGTCATGCTTCCATTCCGTAATCGTGAACGGTCCGTTGCCGACGATCGTCGCCGCTTCGCCCGCCCACTTCGCATTCTTCTCGACAACGGCCTGGTTGACCGGGAAAAAGGCCGGGCTTGCCGTCATCTGGATCAGCCAGGCCGCCGGATGGGCGAGCGTGACCTCAAGCGTCTTGTCGTCCGTCGCCTTGATGCCGACGGCGTCGGCGGAGCCTTGGCCGGAATTGTACGCCTCCGCGCCTGCGATCGGATAAGCGAGGAAGGCCGCATCGGACGCCGTGTCGGGGTTCAGCAGCCGCTTCCAGGCATATTCGAAGTCGGACGCCTTCACGGGATCGCCGTTGGACCATTTGATGCCGTCGCGCAGGGTGAAGGTGTACTTCAGGCCGTCGTCGGACATCTTCCATTCCTTCGCCATCGCCGCTTCAGGCTTCTGATCCTTGCCCAGGCGGGTGAGCCCCTCGAAGGCGTTGTTCACCACGTCATAGGAAATCTGGTCGAAGCCGATCGGCGGATCGAGGGAGGTCGGCTCCTTGCTGTTGTTGTAGCGGAGAATCTTGCCGGAGGCTTCTCCGGTGCCGCCTCCATCGTTGCCGTCTCCGCAGCCGGCCAGTATCGTTCCGGCCAGCAGCACGCAGCTGATCAGCGCAGCAGACATTTTTTTCATGGACATGGTTGTGGCTCTCCCCTTTGATTCGAATGGTGGGATACAAGTCGATACTGCGTCCGCTGAGGCCGCAATCGAAGTCATATCGCCGATGTCTCATCTGGTCAGACGGCCTGCCTCTAATCTGTCTGCCGCAGGCCTGGCGCTCCCCTTCTCCCCCCTTGGCCCCGAATAAAAAGGGGCTAAAATGATTCTTAACAAGCGGCTCCCGGTTGTCAGCTCGCCGAACGGCTAGCCGATTGCGGCCGACCGTCCGGCCGGAGAGGACGGCGGAGCCTGCTGCGCCCGGGGATCCTCCAGCCAGCAGGATACCGAATGGCTGCCGCCCACCTGTGTCGAGGCGGGATGATGCAGCCGGCACACTTCCATCGCATGCGGGCATCGGGCCGCGAAGGCGCAGCCCGGCGGCGGCGCGAACAGATCCGGCGGCGTGCCCGGAATCGGCTCGAGCTGGCGCGAGCGGTCCCGGTCGAGCCGGGGCATCGAGGCCAGCAGCCCTCTCGTGTACGGATGCCGGGGCCTGCGGAACAGCTCCCGCACGGAGCCCGACTCCACAATCTCGCCGGCGTACATGACGCAGACGCGGTCGGCCGTTTCGGCGACGACGCCCAGATCATGAGTGATCAGCACGATGGACACGCCGGTCTTCTGCTGCAGCATCCGGAACAGCTCCAGAATTTGGGCTTGGATCGTCACGTCGAGCGCGGTCGTCGGCTCGTCGGCGATAAGGAGCGACGGATTGCAGGAGGCGGCGATCGCGATCATGATGCGCTGCCTCATCCCGCCGCTGAACTCGCCCAGATATTGCTTCAGCCGCGTTTCCGGACTCGGAATGCCGACCAGGCCGAGCATTTCCACGGCGATCCTGCGCGCTTCCGATCTCGGCACCTTGCGGTGCAGGGCGATGCTCTCGATCAGCTGCTCTCCGACGGTGAGCGTCGGATTGAGCGCCGTCATCGCATCCTGGAAGATCATTGAAATCTCTGCGCCGCGCAGCTTCCGCAGCTCCTTTTCCTTGAGCCGCGTCAGGTCAACGCCTTTCCAGACGATGCGAGAGTCCTTGCCGAGCTTCGACGTCTGTTCCGGCAGCAGCCGCATCAGGCTGCGGGCGGTGACGCTTTTGCCGCAGCCCGACTCCCCGACGATGGCCAGCGTCTCGCCTTCGCGAAGCTGGAGATCGACTCCGCGCACCGCCTGCACCTCTCCGCCGTGGGTCCGGAAGCTGACTCGCAGATTTTCGACGGCCATCAGGGTTTTGCCGGGCGCCCTGCCCTCGGCAGCTTCCCTCGGCTCCCGGCTGGCCGGCTTTTCCGTCGCCGCCGGTTCCGGCGCTGCCGTCCGGCCGTCGTAAATTGCGGGCGGCCGCTCCGGCAGGCGGTCTTCCCTAACCGTTTCTCTTTCCTTTTCCCTGGCCGGGCCTTCAGGAGCCGCGACCGCGGATATCGACGCTTTTCGGGATCGTCTCCACATGCTCATGACCTCCTCTGCCTAGGGTTGAAGATATCCTGCAGGCCGTCGCCGACCAGATTGAACGCCAGCATCGTCATGGAGATGAAGAATGCCGGGTAGAACAGCCTCCACCAATGGCCGGAGAGGATGACGCCGAGAGCATCGCTCGCCATGACGCCCCAGCTCGCGAGCGGCGGCTGGATGCCGAGGCCGAGGAAGCTGAGGAAAGCTTCCGCGAAGATGGCCGACGGCACGGAGAAGGTGATCTGCACCATGATGACGCCCATCGCGTTGGGCAGCAGATGCTTGCGGATGATATGCCAGCCGCTGGAGCCGATCGAACGGGAAGCCAGCACGTATTCCGAAGATTTCAGCGTCAGCACCTGGCCGCGGACGACGCGGGCCATCCCGATCCACCCTGTCGCGCTGAGCGCGACGATGATCGTCAGCAGGCCTGGCCCCATGATGACCATGAGCAGAATGACGATGAGCAGGTAGGGAACGCCGTACAGCATATCTACGAAGCGCATCATCAGGTTGTCTGCGCGGCCCCCGACGTACCCGGCGATGCCGCCGTACACGATGCCGATGACGACGTCGATCAGGGTGGCCATCAGGCCGATGAACAGCGAGATGCGGGCTCCGTAGAGAATGCGGGCGAATACGTCCCGGCCCAGGTCATCCGTGCCGAACCAATGCTCGGCGGACGGGCTCATGTTGGCATCGGTGAGGACTTGCCTGGAGTAGCTCTGGTCCGTCAGCATCGGGCCGAACGAAGCGAGCAGGGCGAGCAGGATGATGATGACGGCTCCGGCGAACGCGAGCTTGTTGGCCAGCAGCCGGTTCCACGATTCCTTCCAGAAGCCGAGGCGGGGCCGAACGATCGCTTCCGCATCCACGGCGGAGCGGTTCATCGGGACAAACAGGGAATCCGGTACGCTCATGCTCAGCCCTCCTTCCGGTGCAGCTTGATGCGGGGATCAATGAGGCCGTAGGCGATATCGACGAGAAACATCATGAACAGCAGCAGAGCGCTGTAGAACACGGTCGTGCCCATGATGACCGAATAATCGCGGTTGTTGATGCCGTCCACAAAATACTTGCCCATGCCGGGAATGGCGAAAATCTTCTCGATGACGAAGCTTCCCGTCAGGACGTTGGCGATCAGCGCCCCGAGCAGGGTGACGACCGGCAGCACCGCGTTGCGCAGCGCATGCTTCGTGACGATGACGAACGGATGCAGTCCTTTGGCGCGGGCCGTCTCGATATAGTCGGAGGTGAGCACCTCCACCATGTTGGCCCTGGTCATGCGGGCAATGATGGCGATGGGACCGGTAGCCAGCGCCAGCCCCGGCAGCACCGCGTGGCGCCAGGTGCCCCACATGGCGACCGGCAGCAGATGCCATTCCACGGCCACGTATTTGATCAGCAGCGTCGCCACGACGAAGTTCGGCACGGCGATGCCGAGCACGGCGAGCACCATGGCCGCCTGGTCGATCAGCCGGTTCTTGTACAGGGCGGCGACCGTTCCGAGCGCGATGCCGGCGACGATGGCGAACAGGATCGCGATCATGCCGAGCTGGAAGGAAACGGGGAAACCGCGGCTGATCATCGAATTTACGCTGTCGGGAAAATGCCCGATCGACGGACCGAGATCCAGCTTGAGCAGAGACTTCAGATAAAGCACGTATTGAATGCCGACCGGCTCGTCCAGATGGTAATAAGCCATCATGTTCTGCACGGCCGTCGGATTGCTGTTCTTGCCGTCCTTGTCGAACGGAGACCCCGGCACGGAATGCATGAGGAAAAAGGTCACCGTGACGATCAGCCACAGCGTCACCAGCATGGAGACAAGCCGCTTCAGGATGTAAGATGCCACCTTCTGTCACTCCCCTTAATCGGTCTGGCAAAACGTCTTAGCAGTAATTGGTCCTTGTCGCCAGCTCAATCATGACCAGCATGGCCCGGTAGGCTTCGAGAATGTCCTTGGCCTGGAAGGAAACGACCGGGCTGCTGCCCTCGATTCGGGTTCCCGGCATCAGGCTCGCCCATTCGGCTTGTCCGTAGTTCGCGAATTCGATCGACAGATGCGGCCGCTCCGGCGAAGCCAGCGGCTTGACGCGGGAGCGGTTGTCGAGAGCCTCCTTCGTCTTTTCCCTCAGCAGCTGTCCGGTCTTGTCCGGAGTCAGGCACAGAGCCGCCGTGCGCGAAATCGCCTTCTTGACGACTGCCGTCGTCACCCCCGGCAGCAGCGCCTCCGCTTCTACCGCCGTCTCGTCGTCGCCGGCCACGAACAGGACGGGGACGCCGAAATAGCCGGCTACCATGGCGTTGAAGCCGAGCTCGCCGATGGCTGTATCCCCTATGTACATCTTCGTCACGCCGAAAATCATCGAATGGCTGAGAACGCCGCGGGTTGCCGCCATCGTATGGTAGCCGAGGAAGGCGGCGCCGCCGAACGAAGCGTCTAGCCCCTGCACCATGGAGTACGGCTTGACGTCTCCGGTGATGAGCTGGGCGTCGGGATGCAGCCTTTCGATCAGCAGATTGTTCATTTTGGAGTGGCTGTCGTTGACAATCACTTCGGAGCAGCCTTCGTCGAATGCCGTGCCGATGACATGATTCGCCTCGTCCGTCATGATGACCTGGCCGCGGGGATAGCTGCGCTGGCTCGAATCGACGTGCGTGCTGTCTACAAGCCCTGTTATGCCTTCCATGTCTACCGATATATAGAGCTTCATTGGCCATCCTCCCGGAATATAAGAAATGATCGGTTTTGATACAGAGTATGAAAAAAACCCAGACCAACAGCCGGGGACATGCTTGTCCCTGGATCCGTTGGCTGGGTTTTATTTACGTGCATGCCGGAATGTCCCGCCATACGGATAAATAAAGCAGCGTACGCTGACCGGAAGTAGGCGCGGAGGCCTGCTCTTCTAGTCGATGAGCGTGGATTTGAATTTTTTGGAGGCGTCCTTGAAGGCGACGATCAATGCCTTCTGTGAAGAGCCGTGGTACCTGCTCCGGATTTCCTCGGCTACCAGCTCCACGTCCAGAACGGAGTGGCCGATGAAGATCGAGCGGACGAACTCCGAAGTAAGCGGAATGGTGGAGGAGCAGCCGGCATCGATGATGATCCCGGATTCCTTCCCAACGACGAGCCCGATGAAAAAAGCGCTGTACTGCTGGGTAATCGGATTGTTCACGGATGACTGGGCATCGCCTATGAGATACAGCGTGTTCTTGTCGAAAGGCATCCGTCATTCTCCCTTGTCTGCTTCATGCGCTCGCTGGATGTTAATTATTCTAACATCGACTCGAGCGGGTTGTAAATGAGAAATCCTGCTATTGGCCCATGCCGGCCCGGCGTTGACTGCGACCACAGGCACGCGCCGACATGTTATGCCCTTCTAACGGCAACCATGTTCCCGGTCCAAGCTGCTCCTAGAGGCGTCTGCTCCTAGAGGCGGCCTAGCAGGCTCCGGGTCCATGCTGTGCCGGAAATGCGCCTTGCAGGCTCCCGGTGAAGACGCCGTTAACGCTGATTCTTCTTCCGCAGGAATATTTCGGCCATCGCGGTAGCCAGCTCGGTCTCCGCCGCCGTGAACACATGGCCTTCCTTGGCGTCGTCCAGCCCGTTCATGGCATAAATCAGGCCGATTCCGGCTTCGGGATCGAAATACATTCCGCTGCGCAGCCCGTAGGCGTCGCCGGGATGGCCGATCATCAGCCTGCCGGGCATGAGATCATGCGTCCGCTGGAGCTGCAGGCCGCCTTCCCGGTAGAAGCCTTCCTGCGGAACCCTGGACCATTGCCGGGCTTGCATCTGCTCCGCCGTCTCCTTGCGGAGAATCCGGACTCCGCTGCGCTCGCCCTTGCCGGCCAGCATCTCCAGCCAGCGGGACAGATCCGCGATTGTCGTCCGGAGGCCGCCTTGCGGGCCGAACAACGATCCGTTGGCGCCGGGAACGTAATCCCGCAGGTCCGTCGGCTCCGGCAGACAACCGCGAAATGCGTCTGCGGCCGGAACATAGTCGCCGGCATCGGCATCGTACTCATAGAGGACGGCGATTCGGTCGGGCTCCTCGAAATCCTGCAGGTTGAAGCTGGAATCCCGCATGCCGAGCGGCTCGAAGAGATGCTTGCGGCAATAGCGGTCGAAGCGCTCGCCGCTCAGCCGCTCGATAATCGTCGCCATGACAATCGCGCCAAGGTTGGAGTATTCATAACCGGACGGATCCCCCGGCGGCTTGTCCCCCCACAGCTTGGCGGGATGCCATTGTCCTCCGGGAACGATCAGTTCGGAGAGCGGAATCATGGGATCCTGACGGGAAGCGGCCGCGAAGCCGGCATACTCGTCGCGCAGTCCCGACGTATGGGTCATCAGCTGCCGCAGCGTAACCGGCTGGCCGGGAAAGGCCGGATGGCGGAGCGGAAGGCCGACAAGCTTGCCTGCGTCGTCGTCCAAGCCGCATAACCCGCGATCGGCGAGCTGAAGCAGCGCAGCGGCTGTGACCGTCTTGGAAATGGATGCGATGCGGAAGATCGTCTTGTCCGACACCGGCAAGCCTCTTTCCTTGTCCGCCAGTCCCAGACCGCCGCTCCAGACGAGCCGCCCGCGAATGAGAAACGCGCAGGCCATGCCGACGATGCGGCGGCGATCCATCGTTTCCTGCAGCCTCAAGGCTACTTTGTCAGGCTTGCTCATGCGATGCGTTCAGCCTCCTTTTGAAGTTGCGTTTGTCGTCCAGGAGACCTGTATAGCGTTTACATTCTATTAAATTATGACTTTTCGTCCCCTAAAACGTCAATAGGCTAAAGGAAAATAATAAAGGCCGTTTGCCTCATCGGCAAACGGCCAGCGAATCAAGCTCCTTCTCTTTCCTGCTGCTCGCGGAGCTGCTGGATGATCTCCTCGGGGATATCGTCCTGCTCGATCCGGTGGTTGACATAGGCGATGAACGGAACGGCGAGCTCCGGATCGAACTGCGATCCTGAGCAGGCCTGGATTTCCTCCACGGCCTCCTCGAACGTACGGGTCCGCTGGTAAGGACGCTCGGTCGTCATCGCGTCAAAGGAATCGATGATGCAAAGCAGCCTCGCCAGCTTCGGGATCTCCGTCCCCTTGAGCCCATGCGGATAACCCGTCCCGTCATAGCGTTCATGATGCAGCTCGACAAGCGGCACGAGATCCGAATAGGTTCCCGATGCGAGAAGAAACTCCTTGCCGAAGGTGACATGCTGCTTGACGAGCTCCCATTCTTCCTTGGACAGCTTCGCCCTCTTGGTCAGCACTTCCCTCGGAATCTCCAGCTTGCCGATATCGTGGATAAGCGCGCCCAGAATAAGCGTGCGCCTCTCCTCCTCGTTCAGGCCGAGCTTCTCCGCCATGTCCACCGCGTAGGAGAACACCCTCTTGGAATGCTTGAACGTGTAGACATCCTTGGAGAGGAATACACGGATCTGCTGCTCCAGCTCGTTGATTTCATGCTCGAACTTCTGCGGCAGATAGGTCTGCTCGCCGTAGATCGTCACCGTGTTCTTGCCTTTGGACTTGGAGATGTACATCGCCCGGTCGGACAAGCCGACAAGCTGCGACTTCTCGTACGTATCGGCATTCATCTCCATGACGCCGGCCGAGAACGACACGCATCCGTGCGGGAGGATTTCGACGCCTTCGAACGGAGAATTGTTCACCGTCTTGCGCAGCTGGTTGATGAACTTGCGCGCTTCGTTTTTGCCGTACGCCGGCATGATGACCGCAAATTCCTCTCCGCCGTAGCGGGCGCAGACGAATCCATAAGGCTCGCACTCCGCCTTGATGATGGAGCCGACGAAGCTGAGCAGCTTGTCTCCTTGCGGATGTCCGTAGAGATCGTTGTACTTCTTGAAGTCGTCGAGGTCCAGCATCGCGAAGGAGAAAACATTCCCATCCTCGCGGTAGGTTTTTATGAAGTCATCCAGCTTCTCTTCCAGGTAGCTGTGGTTGTACAGCCCTGTCCGCTGGTCCTTGTTGGCTTTGTCGTTGATTTCGTGGTACATGAGGAAAAGCTGTTTGAAGACGTGCGACAGCAGCGTAGCGATAATCAAGAACAGAAATAGGCCGAAAAGACTGGTATAAATAAGCAAAATAACCAGAATCATTGATAACAGCAAAATGCTGAGATAGGCAAAGAGAACTTCCTTGATAAACATTCGCAGGATTTCGACAAGTCTTCCTTTGTAGACCAAAAAATAATAGGTTCCAATCAAAAGGACGTTTATACAGAAGTAGGCCGCAAGCGAAACAATGAATGCCGGCAGGAAAGAAGTCTCAAAAGTGCCTGTCTCGCCGCCGAACCGCAAGTAGATGTAATTAGCCCCAACAATCATAAAAGTATACATAGCGAGATTAAGGAAATGTTTCCACCACTTGGTATCCTTATGATTGAAAACAATAAAAAAGGTGCTTATGGCCAAAGTCAACAGTGCCGGCTCTACTCCATATACAAATACGGTCGCCAAAAAAATAGTGGAGTCCATGGATTGACGGTGCCCTTCAGGCGGGAGTTGAAACATAAAGTAATCAAGCAAGACGACTCCTGCAGTCATGGCGTAAATCGTGATCCATCTGTCGTTAGAAATGGCAATTCCGACAGGAAGAAAGTAAGAAAGCAATAATAGACTACCCATTAAAGATAGCAGGACTACATAGAGGTATGAGGGCGTTTTAAGTATAACCGCGATAGCTTTCAACTGTTTCATCCTGGCTCTCCCTCTTAACGGGTAAATATTAAAAAGGAAACAGAACGATCATTCTGTCTCCTTTTTTTAAGCTATTAGAATACTTTAAGTCCCGAAGTCAGCGCAACTCCCAGGGAAGCAATGATGGCAAGATTAAAGAGAATGACTTTAACATTGACTTTTTTCATATTCGTCACCTCCCTTCATGCTTCAAAGCCCCTTTTTCAAGATCAAGCCGCTTCTGTACGAGGCTGCTTTTCATGGGTTTTTTGGGAAGACATTTGCGATGTAATATAGAAGAAGATACCTATATTCATGATTACATCTCCAATACTGATGGCCTGCCTTCTTGGATAAGGAGGACCCAAAGGTATGATGTCTCCCAGAAACGGGAGTCTAGTTGAACTATCCAGAAGAATATGCTTGTACAGTACGTCTCCGTTCTTCAGCATTTCAATAAAATGAGGATCAAGTACGGAGGCAGCCTCCAGCGACACCGGCATTCGTCCGCCGTTCACCAGCATGACCAGGAAATTCAGAAAGACACCAATAAAAAGCAAGTTTATTCCCTTGTAAGAGCGGTTTACGTAGAGGAGAGAAAGCCCTGCAACATAAACGAGCATGTAAAAGTAGGAGTTGAAACGAGCGAAAAAGGACACATAATCTTGCAGATAGAACAAACCGAACTGGACAATAAGCAGCAGCGGAAAAACCCAGCCGCCCTTAATTCGGATATTGCCGAGAGCGATCAAGCCGCTCTTCCAGCCTGCCCGGATAAATCCGACGACAAGGCCGATAAGGATGCCATCATAGACCATAGCAGTTTCCCCTTCAGAAGATTACGGCAATCGACGACAATATCAATATTGCAGTAAAGTTCTACAATTACCAACATTTGCATTTGATCATTGCCATTATAGAATGCATAAAGACAACCCGTCAATATGAACTAAGTAGCATAACCTATCTTTTTTTGCACAGAGGTCCTATTGACTTCACATTAAAAAACCGGTTCCCAACCAAATGGAACCGGTTTTTATTGCATCCATTGACCTAATTTTATGAATAATTTATACCATTAGGCCTATTGAATATTCGTTTTTATACATAAAATTCCATATTAAGAACGATTCTTCATCAGCCTTTGACGGCACCCGCCGTCATGCCCTTCATGATCTGTTCCTGGAAGACCAGATAAGCGGCGATGGTCGGCAGCACGGCAATGGCCATCGCCCCCATCGTCAGGCTGTAATCCGTGCCGAAGCCGTCGGAGAACAGGGCGAGGCTGAGTGGCAGCGTCTTGAGCGCCTGCGAGTTGATGAACACGAGCGCGAACGCGAAGTCGTTCCAGAAGCGCAGGAAAGCCAGAATCGCCACCGTGGCGAGCGCGGGCTTGCACAGCGGCAGAATCATCCGGAAGAAGATGCCCCACCAGCCGCAGCCGTCGATGAGCGCCGCCTCCTCGATCTCGCGCGGGATGGATGCCAGATAAGCGATCGTCACGAAGATCGCGATCGGCAGCTCGAAGGCGGTGTAAGGCAGGATCAAGGAAGCGTACGTATCGAGCATCCCGACCTTGTTCATGACGATGAACAAGGGCACGAGCGTGCTGTGGATCGGAATCAGCATGCCGAGCACGAACAGCCCCGTCGCCGCCCGCGACAGCGGAAAGCGGAAGCGGGAAAGCACATAAGCGGCCATCGTGCCGAGCAGCAGCGTCAGGGCGACGGCCAGCACCGATACGACAACGGAGTTGACCATGGCGCGGCCCATATGCCCGAGCTCCCAAGCGCGGGACAGATTGGAGAGCACCCATTTCTGCGGCAGCGCATAGGGATGGGCAAAAAATTCGTCGTTGGTCTTGAGCGCGCTGATGAACAGCCAGTAGAGCGGATACAGCGTGCCCGCCGCGTAGAGCAGCAGGGCAAGCTTCACCGCGAATCGCCCGGCGGCGGAGCCGGCCCGAGGCTTTCCGACGGCCTCGGGCCGGATAGGAGCAGCAGTTGCCTTCATTAGGAGTCCTCCTCTTCCCTCATCCGTTCTTCCGGCGGGTGACCAGCAGGTTGAGCGCGATGAGCAGCAGGCTGATGACGATGATCATGGTGGAGACGGCGGAGCCGTACCCGTAGCGGTAGACGGCGAACGTGTTGTTGTACATATAAGTGGCGAGCAGCTCCGTCGACTTGGCCGGTCCGCCGCCCGTCATCACGATGACATGGTCGAACGCCTTCAGGCTGCCTGCGATGCAGAGCACCAGCGTGACGACGACCGTGCTCCATACCATCGGAAGCGTCACCGAACGCAGCTTGCGCCAGCCGGAAGCGCCGTCGATGGCGGCGGCATCGTGGATTTCCGAGGAGATGTTTTGGAGGGCGGCAATGAAGATGATCAAGTAAGGCCCGATGTTGCTCCAGTTGATCGGAATGGAGACGGCGTACATATTGACCTTGGGATCGGACAGCCACGCCCGGGTCCAGCTCTCGAGCCCCAGCAGCGAGAGCGCCTCGTTCAGCAGGCCGAACTGCGAGTTGTAGATATAGCCCCAGATCATCCCGATGACGACGGTGGAGAGCACCATCGGCATGAACAGCGCAGAGCGGATCAGCCGGTTGAACCAGCCGTTCGCGGTGAGCAGCAGCGCGCCGACGAGCGCGATGGGAATCTGCCCGGCAATGGCGGAAACGACGAGGATCAAGTTGTTTTTCAGAGCCCTCCAGAAGACGGGATCCTGCAGCATGGCCGAATAGTTGCCGAATCCGATGAACTTCGGCTGGCCCATTCCTTTCCATTGGAAGAAGCCGTAATAGACGGACCACAGAATCGGCACGATGGCGAACAGGATGAATACGATCAGTGCGGGCAGCAGCGCCGCCGCGATGAAGCCTCTGCTGCGAAGTGGGGTCGGCACGGGTTGTCAGCCTCCTTTGTGCAAAAAAGAGACCCGCTGCGGGCACGGGTCTCCGACTGTGCGGTTATGGGTTGAGCGAACGGGCTTGGGCATCCTGGAGATTCTGGGCGACCGTCTCCGGCTTGCCGCCCATCATGAGCTCCTGCAGGCCGTTGTTGATGGCCTCCGCCGCTTCGGCCGACAGGTAGGCGTCGTAGACCGGCGTGATGCCGATCGTCTTGACGAGCTCGAACGCCTTGTAATAGAGGGAGGTGACCTTCGACTGGTCGACTTCCGTCTTGTACATGATCATAGAGTTGCTTTCGGCAATCGCCTTCTGCGTCTCCGGTCCGCTCACCGCGTAAATGAAGTCGAGCGCGGCCTGCTTCTTGTCGCCCTCCGCCTTTTTGCTGAGCGCAAAGCCGGCACCGGCGCCGCCGGTAATGGTGTTCGCCTCGCCTTTGCCGCCCGGAACGGAAGGAAGCACCGTGATGTCGATCTTCTTCAGCTCGTCCTCGCTGGTCGCGGCGAGATTCGTCAGCGTCCATGCGCCGCTCACCATCATGGCTGCCTTGCCCTGCACGAAGTATTGCTCCGCCTGGGTATTGTCGATCGTATTGGCGTCCTTGGCGAAAGCGTTCGCGTCGACGAGCTGTTTGAAATAGCCCAGAGCTTCCACGAACTGCGGATCGGCAAAGGAGGCTCCATCCTGCGCGACCGCTTTCTTGAACCATTCGGTTCCCGTCACGCGGTCCGCCAGAGAACCGAGAATGGTCGACTGCGCGACCCATGGCGCCTTGTTGCCGAGCGCGATCGGCGTAATGCCGGCCTTGTTGAAGGCGGCGACGGCTGCCATCAGCTCATCCCAGGTTTTCGGAACGGCGACGTTGTTCTGCTTGAACAGATCCGCATTATAGTAGAGGAAGGACGTCGCCGACATGGCGAGCGGAGCGAGATAGGTGCTGCCGTCGATCGTCGAGCCGTCGAAGGCTCCGGGCAGGAAGTTGTCCTTCCATTCCTGCTTGCTGTCGAGCAGCTCGTTGATCGGCTGCACGAGCCCGGACTCCTGGAAGCCCTTGATGTGGCTGCCGGAGTAGGAGAGGAACACATCCGGCATCTCGTCCGCGGCGGCGACCGTGCTCAGCCGCTGGCGGTATCCGTCCGGAGGAATGGCTTGAGCGTCGAGCTCGACGTCGGGATGGCTGGCGGCGAATTCCTCGATCTTGGCTCGGACCGTCTTGGCGCGGGCGTCGTCCCCGGCGAAATTATGCCATACGGTGAGCTTGGTCTTCTTGCCGGCGTCCGCCCCTTCCCCGTTCTTGGAGGAGGCTTCATTGTTCGTGCCGCCGCTGCACGCGGTGAGCAGCGTCATGGCCGTGACGGCGGCGATTCCAAGCTTGCTTATGTTTCTCATAACCATTCCCCCTGTCATGAATTGACCTCAGTATAAGCCAGGGGGCCCCGCCTCAGCAGGGGGGATCCTTCGGGGAGCAGGGGGGGCATTCTTCACCTGCCCGCCTGGCGGAATTCGGTCGGCGTGCAGCCGCTATGCGTCTTGAACAGCTTGTTGAAATGCTTGGCGTCCTCATACCCGACCTCCGCGGCGATGCGCGCGACCTTGGCAGGCGTATGCAGCAGCAGATCCCGCGCCCGCTCCATGCGCGCGGCCGTGACGAACTCCAGATAGGTGAGTCCGGCCTCCCGTTTGAACAGCTCGCTGAAATAAGTCGGATTCATGTGGACATGCCGGGCGACCTGCTGCAGCGACAGGCTGCTGCTGAGATGCTCGCGGATGTATTCGCAGGCTCGCCTGACGGCTCCGTGGCCGCCGGAAGCCAGCTCCCTGTACCGGCTCGCCAGCGTGAGCAGGCAGGTGATGAGCGTCTCGCGCGGCTGCTCCTCCAGGCCGCTGATCTCCAGGCCCTCCAGCGGAGCAGCCGGCTCCGCCCCGACGGATTCCGCGCTGCGGTCCAGCCAGCGGCAGCCGGCGATGAGCACGGAGTGGAAATAAGCGGTTGCGGAAGCCGGCGTCGCCTTCCCCTCGGAACGGATGCTCTCCAGGAGACGATCGGTCCATTGCTCCACCGCCTCCGCCCTACCGGCTTGAAGCATGCGCGCGATCTCCCTCTCCTCCTCCGGAGAGCATACGGTGCGCATGCCCTCGCGCCCGCTCACCTCGGCATTCAGGACGACGCCGCCGCTGCCGGCCAGGTAGCGGCTTGAATACGCATGCAGCGCTGTCCTTCTCGCCGCCTCCATGCCGTCCCAGCCCGGCTGGACTTCGCCGCCGGCCGCATGGAGCGGCACCCCGGCCGCCGCAGCCTTCCGGACGATGGAGCGCATCTGCGGAACGAGCTCCTGCCCATCGCGGACAGCGGCCGCAAGCAGCCAGCCCCGTTCATGCGCGGCGGCAGGGACGCCCAGAAGGCCGGCCAGCTGCTGGACCGCCTCCTCGGCGAGTCCGCGCGCAG
>NZ_CBRA020000094.1:0-17414 GCF_000469945.2 Paenibacillus sp. P22
CACCATTAAGAATCCAGAAGCTGCTTCCCCTGGCATCAGCTCGTACGACAAGGTGGATAAAGTTGAAGTAATCGATCCGCAAACGGCTAAGATTACCTTGAAATCCGTCTACGCTCCATTCATCAATGTACTGGTCTCCAGCATTGTTCCTTCCCATGTTTTGAAGGACATTCCGCTTAAAGAACTGGAAAAGAACGCATTCGGCACCGATCCTGCCAAAGCTGTGACAAACGGTCCTTGGAAATGGACGGAATGGAAGCAAAAGCAATATCTGAGCTTCGAAAAAGATGCCAACTACTGGGCCAAAGACGTCAATGACGTCAACATCGACAAAGTCGTCTACAAAATCTACGCCGACCAAAACACGAACGTACAAGCCATCATCAAAGGCGATATCGATATGGTCAGCGGCATCCCGGTTACTCAGGTTGAAGCCGTTAAAGCAAAAGGCCTGAACGTGCTGCTTGCTCCAGGCCCGCTGTACGAGTACATGAGCTTCAACTTCAACAAAATGAACTGGGGAGGCAAGGAATCTCCGTTCGCCGGCGAAAAAACCCGACAAGCGATCGCTTACGCTCTGAACCGTCAAGGCATTCTCGACAATGTCCTGAAAGGCACGGGAAAAGCTTTGAATGCACCGTTCCTGCCAGGCACATGGGCTGACCCTGGCGCAGACGCCGTAACCTACAACTACGATGTAGAGAAATCGAAAGCTCTGCTTGCTGAAGATGGCTGGGTTGCAGATCCTAAAACGGGAATTCTGGCTAAAAACGGCCAAAAATTCGAGTTTGAGCTTCAATACAATGCAGGCAACAGCCGCCGTGAAGCTGTTTCTGCCGTCATTCAGGACAACCTGAAGGCTGTAGGAATCGTTGCAACGCCAAAAGCGATTGATTTCTCTTCCTGGATCGAGCAAAACATCAATCCGGGCAAATTCCAGGCGATCCTGCTTTCCTGGTCGCTCAACAGCCCGGATCCGGACGCCGAATCCATCTTCTCGTCCAAATACTTCCCGCCGAACGGCCAAAACTCCGGCTGGTACAACAACCCGACGCTGGACAAGCTGTGGGTTGACGGCTACTCCACGACGGATCAAGAGAAACGTAAAGAAATTTACAAGCAGGTCGCTCAACAAATTTCCACCAACCTTCCTTATGTCTTCTTGTACCAATACGGTACACCTGAAGTTCTTGGACCACGCGTGAAATACGCAGCAGAAGACGCTCCTGTAGCTGCTCTGGCCTATGGTTACTTCTTCGGGATCAACAAATGGTGGGTCGAGGATTCCAAATAAGGCACCGAGGCATTTGTACTGATATATTGAAAGGGGGAAGGCCCTGTCCTTCCTCCTTTCTCCTTTCTCGATTTTTACTATTTGATGGTCAAGGAAGACGGTTTTGCCCTGCGCATAACCGGCCGGTCCTAAGCCCGGATGAACACCGGTTCTGCCCGGCGCAAAGCCGGCAGCTGCCCAGCATTCAGTTTTGATGTTCCAGAGGAGGATTAAATGATGGGCGAGTATCTTGTCCGCCGGATTTTGCAGTCCGTCGTCGTACTGTTTCTGATTTCGGTTTTTACCTTCGGATTAATCCACGCCGCCCCAGGCGGTCCAACCCAGATCTTTTTGTCCCCAGGTTTGTCAGTTGAAGCAGGAAAGATCAAAGCCCATGAACTTGGTCTTGACCAGCCTATTCCTGTCCAGTATTTACAGTGGATGGGCAATATCTTAAGCGGTGATTTGGGCTCCACATTCAAGAATAATATTCCTGTTGGCGACATTCTGTGGCCTACTGTCAAAAACACGCTGATCCTTATGGGAGCAGCTTGGATTCTGACCTTGATTATCGCCATTCCCTGGGGCATCTACAACAGCACCAAGGAATACGGATTATCGGACCAGACCGCATCATTCATCTCTTATACTGGATTCGCGATGCCGGCTTTCTGGTTCGGCATTATTCTGCAGAGCTACTTCTCTTTAAAACTGGATTGGCTCCCTCTTTCCGATATGTATACAATGGGCAAGGAGGGCAACATCTCGGACTTGTTCATGCACTTGATTCTGCCTGTATCGGTGCTCTCTCTCGGCATGCTTGCCGGTTATCTGAAATATGCCCGATCCAGCATGCTTGAGGTTTTGGAGCAGGATTATATCCGTACGGCAAGAGCCAAGGGCGTGAAGGAGAACAAGGTTGTTTTCAGGCATGCTTTGCGCAATGCGCTTATTCCGCTCATTACCCTGTTCGGCCTTGATTTGCCGATCCTAGTCGGCGGCGCAGCCTTGACGGAAGCCGTCTTCAACTGGCCGGGCATGGGACGTTTATTCGTCGAAATGGCCAACTCCCGTGAATACTCCGTTTTGATGGCCATTACGCTTCTGGGCGCCGTCTTTGTCGTCGTCGGCAATTTGATTGCAGACATCTTGTATGCCGTTGTCGATCCGCGAGTTCAACTGAGCAAAGGAGGCAAGTCCTAATGAGCGCCAATCTGCAGCCAACCAGCCATCCAAGCGTACCTGTTCAGACCGGCGCTGCCCCCAATGCGGAAAAGCCGATTGGACCTTGGAGACAGACATGGAACAAGTTCAAGCGCAATCCCTTTGCCATGACAGGACTTGCCATCTTGCTGATTTTTGTATTGTCTGCCATTCTGGCGCCCTACATCGCTCCTTATGATCCCGCCAAGCAAGATTTGATGAATTCCAATTTGAAGCCGTTTACCGGAAACCATTTCTTGGGGACGGACGAATTGGGCAGGGATATATTCTCCCGCATTGTCTTTAGCGGACGAGTCTCCTTAACAGTTGGTTTTTCCGTTGCCGCGGTGTCTGTTCTGATCGGATCGTTGATTGGAGCCATATCCGGTTACTTCGGCGGTTGGATTGATATTATCTTTATGCGTTTGATCGATGTGATGATATCAATTCCGACGTTGTTCCTGAACATACTGATTGGAGCCATTTTCGGCACAAAATTCATTTATATTATTCTCATCCTCTCGTTTACGAGCTGGATGGGAGTGGCGCGTCTTGTACGGGGGAATTTCCTGCAGCTGCGCGAAATGCAGTATGTGGAAGCAGCCAAAGCGATCGGCGTCTCCAGCTGGGGCATCATCTTCCGCCATCTGCTGCGCAATGCTAGCTTCCCCATTATTGTCAATGCGACTTTAATGGTGGGCGGGGCCATTCTGGCGGAGTCGGGCCTTTCCTACCTGGGGCTCGGAATTCAAATGCCGCAAACGAGCTGGGGCCAAATGCTCAGCAATGCTCAAGAATTCATGCTTATTGATCCCATCCAAGGCGTATATCCAGGCCTTTGCATCTTTTTAGTCGTACTGTCGGTCAACTTCATCGGAGACGGCATCCGCGATGCGCTGGATCCTCGTCAAAAAATGCATCTTTCTCCAAGGAGGCTGGAAAAATGGCGCGCAAAATTCTCGAAGTCAACGAAATGAGTGCCGGCTTCTTCGTGAACAAGGAGATCTTGAAGGCTACCGACCGGATTTCGTTCAGCGTGGAAGAAGGCCAGACTCTATGCATCGTAGGAGAGAGCGGCAGCGGCAAGAGCGTCACCTCTCTCGCCGTCATGCGTCTCATCGATTACGCGGGAGGCATGATTCTCGAAGGCGACATCAAATTCAACGGTGAAGTTCTTTCGGAAAAGGATCAGGATGAAATGCGCAGTATCCGGGGCAACCAGATCGCGATGATCTTCCAGGATCCGATGTCTTCGCTCAATCCCGTATTCACGGTTGGAGAGCAGATAGCCGAGAGCCTTCGTCTCCATCAAAGGAAAAGCCCGAAGGACGCTATGAAGATGGCCATTGATCTGCTTCGCGAGGTCGGCATTCCATCTCCGGAGGTTCGCGCCCGCCAGTATCCGCATGAGCTGTCCGGCGGGATGTGCCAGCGCGTCGTCATCGCGATCGCACTCGCCTGCCGGCCGGAGCTGCTCATTGCGGACGAGCCGACAACGGCTCTCGACGTAACCGTTCAGGCGCAAATCCTCGATCTCCTGCAGCAGCTGCAGAGGGAAACGGGAATGTCGATTGTCCTCATTACTCATGATATGGGCGTAGCGGCAGAGGTTGCTGACCGGATCGTCGTCATGTATGCCGGGGGAATCATGGAAGAAGGCTCTGTCGAGGAGATTTTCAGCAAGCCGAGCCATCCGTATACGGTCGGGCTGCTGAAGTCGATTCCTGGTTTTGAAGCCAAGACGGAAGAAGACCTTTACACGATCAAAGGCAATATTCCGCGAATCAATCAGCTTCCGGGAGGCTGCCGCTTCCACCCGCGCTGCCCGCATGCGATGGATATTTGCCGCCGCGAAGAGCCGGGATTCTTCCAGCTTGGCAATGATCACAAAGCAGCGTGCTGGCTGTTCGAGGAGCATTCCGATGAGTCTCCGCTATCCCCAAGGATCAACATTGGCAGTCAAGGGGAGGTAACGGTATGAGCAGGCAGCTGTCCAACGAAACTTTGATTGAAGTCAAACATATCAAGAAGTACTTCCCGATCAAGAAGGGCTTGCTCAGCCGAGTCGTGGGCCAGGTCAAAGCCGTGGACGATATTTCCCTGGAAATCAAAAAAGGGGAGACATTCGGCCTTGTCGGCGAATCCGGCTGCGGCAAGTCGACGCTTGGACGTGTAATCCTGCGGCTGCAAAGCGCCACGGAAGGCCAAGTGGTCTACAACGGCGAGGACATCCACTCGCTTGGCTCCGGCAAGCTTCGCGATCTCCGTCAAGATCTTCAAATCATCTTCCAGGATCCGTTCGGATCGCTGAACCCGCGCTTCCGCGTCAGCGACGTCATCGGCGAACCGCTCAAGGTGCATACGAATATGTCTGGAAAAGATATCGACGCTCGTGTCGTCGAGCTGATGGAGCTAGTCGGCCTTGACGCTTCCCGCCGCAACCGCTATCCGCATGAGTTCTCCGGCGGCCAGCGGCAGCGGATCGGCATCGCGCGTGCGATCGCGCTCAATCCGAAGTTCATCGTCGCGGACGAAGCCGTCAGCGCCCTGGACGTGTCCGTCCAGTCCCAGGTGCTCAACCTGCTGGCGAAGCTGCAGCGTGAGCTTGGTCTGACCTTCCTGTTCATCGCTCACGGCCTCAACGTCGTCCGCCACATCTCGGATCGCGTCGGCGTCATGTATCTCGGCAAGCTGGCAGAAGTCGGCCCGACGGAGGAGCTGTACAACAAGCCGCTGCATCCGTATTCCGCAGCGCTACTGTCCTCCATTCCGAAGCCGAATCCGGCTCTCAAGCGCGAGCGCATCATTCTCAAGGGCGATGTGCCTTCGCCGGCGAACCCTCCATCGGGCTGCCGCTTCCATCCGCGCTGTCCGCTCGCGCAGGATCGCTGCAAGGCGGAAGAGCCGCTGCTTCGCGAGGTGCTGCCTGGCCGTCAAGTCGCTTGCCACTTCCCGCTTCTTGAGGAAGGCGATCTGCAGCGCATGGCTTCGGGACGTTTGGGATAATAGATTTCACAATGAAATAGAGAAGAAGCCCCCTGACGGGGGGCTTCTTTTCGTTTTAGGATGTTGTCTGCCAATTGGAATTTGCAGAGTTGGTTTTTACTCTTTAGAGTGCGTGAGCCCAGAAGGGGGGGACTCAATAACGGGTGAAGTTTTGTACAAGCGTGAACGTAAGTTAAATCTTGGTTGTCTTAATATGGAACCCGGTTAGCTGCAGTCATGCAAAAATCAAAATATCCTGCCCTCCGTTAGGACAAGATCCGCCATTCCGGGAGAATAAGCCGGCTCGGCCGTCATACAATGGGACTAAGGATACATCATGCGGACACATCTGGGGAGGGAGCGGGAATGGGGACCGGGATGAGCATGGAATCGATCTTCTCCACGGCAGGAACGGCATTCACGATTCTGATTGCGGTCATTGCGGTGATCATCGGTGCGGGCCTCTGGAAATCCTACTCGGGCTGGAACCGCAACAACGGCCAGCCTCAGCTGTCGGTGAAGGCGGCCGTGGTCAGCAAGCGGTCCCGGGTCCGCAGCCAGCAGCCCTATGAGGAAGGCTCGCATCAGCAGACGCTGACCGATTATTTTGCGACTTTCGAAGTCGAAAGCGGAGATCGGATGGAATTCTCGGTCACAGGCCGGGATTTCGGCCTGCTGGCTGAAGGGGATACCGGCAAGCTCACCTTCCGCGGCTCCCGCTACCAAGGGTTTGAAAGAGACAATAATCGCGTCATCCAATTCGGATGATACTTCATCTGCAAATACCAGCCGGAATCTCCCTCATGGAGCATTCCGGTTTATTTGATTTAAATTTAGCTGGCTAGATTGGAAACATGTTCATTAAGCAGATGAATAGAAGCGCTGTCTCAAGCAGAAATAAGCTGCCATCCTAGAACAGGATAGCAGCTTGAGTGAACAAAATGGCCGATCATTGCCTATTCATCCTAATTAGACATCATCTTTAACGGAAAGATAAATCGAACCATTTGAACCATCGGACGTGGTGTATTTGAACGTCCAGGTGCCGACTTGTCCTTTTCCCCATGTGGGTTCACTTGTCACAGCTTCACCTGGCTGCAAGGTCCGATCCAGCCAATTCACATTCTGGGGACTGACAAGATACAATTTTACGGGTTTTGCGGAATCGTTTCGAACGTATATTCTTACCGCAGTATCAACGGTTTTGCTGAAATGAAACGATGTCGATCCTTGGCCTCCGTTAATGGTATAATTTCCAGCATTCACAAGAGTTTGCTGAGGAGTAATTTCGGATGGGGATCCAAGATGGAGAAGGGAAGATGATTGAGCTCCTTGAGCAGGAAGAGCACTAGCTGGGGAACCAGCAAGCAGGGCGGCTGAAATCACAGACGATGCTAAAACAAACGAAAGCTTTTTCATGTTTTTTCCTCCTTAGGATATTTTTAATACATACAAATAATAACATTAAATAAGGTTTAAATCCATTTTATTTAAATTAAAAAATATTAATGTTTCAAAAAATACGATTTGTTTATTTGATATTTTTCTTTATATATGGGAAAACTGAAGGAAAGAAATACTTTTTAAGTAATCTAAAGAAATATTTGAGTATTCGAGCTCTGAGAGGATGGAGAAAAAGGAAAGAGGCTCTATGCAAGCAGTTACTCCGTATAGAGGCCATCAACAAAAAAAAAGGATTCCGGAGACTGGAATCCCTGTTTAAGCTTTGAATAGATAATGGAAAGCTGCTCGGCCCGTAATCTAGAAGAAGCCTCTTGCATTCATGACTGGAGAGGAAGAGACAGGATTTTAAAACAGAAGTTCAATAAACTCATCCAAGCTGACGGGGCCTAAATAAGGTGTCAAACCGGTATCCGACAACGCCTCGCGGACGGACTGCTGATCATAGCGCACTCCTGCAAGCAGCTTCTCAAGCTCGGCAACTTCGCCGGTTCCAAAAAAATCTCCGTAGATGGAAGCCTGTTCAATACGTCCGGCCTCGACATTCAGCCGTACATCAAAGGTTCCCGCTGATAGCCTCTTCACCTGACGCAAGTTGAATGCCGGAGAACGCCCGTAGTTCCACTCCCAGTTGCGATAGCGCTCCTCCGAGATTTTGCGGACGCCTTCCCAGTCCGCTTCCGTCAGCTCGTAGGCTTCGACGGGGTGGCCATCGTATAAAGTCTCAAGCAAATAGGAACGGAACTGCTCCACCGTCATCGGCTTCTGCAGAAACTCAGAAATGTTGGCGACACGGCTGCGAATGGATTTTGTCGACTTGGACTTGAACTTCTCCGGATTGGCTTTGAGCGCCGATGCGACATGTGTGATGTCGGATTGGAACAACAACGTGCCGTGAGTGAACATACGGCCGCGTGTCGCGAACTGGGCGTTGCCCGATATTTTGCGTTCGCCGACCTGGATGTCATTCCGTCCGCTTAGCTCGGCTTCTACGCCTAACGAGCGAAGCGCTTGAATGACCGGTTCCGTGAATTTGCGGTAGTTGCGGAAGGATTCGCCATCATCCTTGGTGATGAAGCTGTAATTCAAGTTGCCGTGATCATGATAGACGGCCCCGCCACCGGATAGCCGGCGTACGACATGAATATTCTGTTCCTTGACATAGTCTTCGTTGATTTCCTCCAGCGTATTCTGGTTTTTCCCAATGATGATGGACGGTTCGTTGATGTAAAACAGCAGATAATCTTCATCAGCGGGAAGATGGCGAAGAATATATTCTTCGAGAGCCAGATTAAGGGATGGATCATGCATGTCCCGGTTGTCGACAAACAGCATTGGCGCTTCCTCCTCGAGTTCTGTACGGATGTTGATTCCACTGTACCATAACGGAGCTCAATGCAAAAATGCCGCCTGCTGGGGCAGGCGGCATTGGCATGGTAGAGATCAATAAAGGGAAATCGTAAGCGTGTCTTTTTCATTGATCGTATGGAGAGTAGCTTCGCTTCCCGAGATTTCGACGCTGATCAGGGAACGGATGGAGCCTTTGAGAGCATTTTTGCCTGTGGACAGCTTGCGGTTCAATACCTCGCCTAACTTATCCAGTGCTTTTTTATTGTTTTGTTCGGCGATATATACAGGAATCTTCTTGTTTTGGAAGGAAATCAGAGTTCTCATGTTCTTATCACTCCAATCAATTCGAATGGTTGAGTATATTGTACCCAATCAAGATTAATAGATTCTTAAAAAAGGGTTATGAATTCGTTACAATTAGCCCGGAATCAAGCTTTTCCGTTCTTAAATCGCATGCAATCTAATCCTTTAGTAAAGTAAGTATAATCATTGAGTGTGTCGGATGCAACCCATAACCCAAAATTTCATGACTAAAAAAGGTTCCGTGTTAAACGTTCTTCATGTGCTTGCGCATTCCTGCCTGTGGAAACGAGGAAGTAGACATATCTTTTCCCCGATAATCTGACAGTATATTGTCGAGTGTGACGGCATCGTCGATATGGTCCGTCGGGCGAAGGCAAGTACTTGCTGTCCGAATCGGGAGATTGAAAACCATATATATAGGAAGAGAAGGAATGAAGCTGACGGTCTTCTTGCGCATGAGACCGCGTATCGACATCGAACAGCCCGCAGCCCTATCATTCATCATTCTGCTGAAACGCCTCATTCCGCTTGGATGCTCTTCGCCAAGGCTATGCCTGAATCCATTCATTTCTCCGTTCAAGGTGCGGAAGAAAACGATCTTGACTTGACTGGATAAAGATACATGGGATACTCTTCTAGGTATCACTACCTTCTCTAACGATAGGCATTCAACGGCAAATGGGAGAATGCCCTTTTGGTTGTAGAGGTCATCTCTTGAACCGATGTCATCGCTTTCTTCTATATAGAGACGTACAAGGATTGGAAGGATTACGATGGGAATGTTAATGAAATACGCATTGACCGGCGTATTGAATACAGTTCTGGATTATGCGATTTTCGGCCTTTTGAACGCGGTTTTTGGAGTCCACTATTTGATCGCGCAGACGATCAGCTACGGGGTCGCCACAATCAACAGCTATCTGGTCAACCGGAGCTGGACGTTCAGAAGCTCGGAGCCGGGACGCAAAGGCGAATGGCTCCGGTTTTTGGCCGTGAACCTGTTCACATTCGGAATTTCGACTGCTGTACTGGCTGTTTTTCACGGCGGGTTGGGATGGAATACGCTGATTGCGAAAGGAATTGCCGTCGTCGTTGCGACCGGAGCCGGATTTGCCGCCAATAAATATTGGGTATTTCGCGTCAAGAAAGTATCTCCGGACGTGACCAAAGTCTCGAATTCTGTCGAATCGGGTCTGGAAAAACCTTGAACGCCACCATCATCTCTTCCTCTCGTTCCTAAGTCCCTGAATGCGGCCGTCTGTTATAGGACTACTGCCGGGGCGCCGAAACAAGAAGGGACAGACGACAGAACAGGAAAACCGCTCAAGAGAGCGGTTTTTTGTTCTTTCACGGACCTGGAAGCGACTGCGACAATAGTCTGCTTCATGGAAGCCTTGCGGAAGCTTCCATCGAAGATGACGATAACGCATACATTTCCATGAAAACGTGAACAAGTCTGAATATTCCTGCGCTATAATGCATGAAAACTAGGAGCAGGGTACTTGAAAACAGGACCTGAAAATGAACAGGAAAGACTAATCCAAACACATCTTTCTTCCCTCTAGCTTTTGCGACGAACTGTGTCATAATCGAACCAACAAGCTGAATAGCAGCGAATCTGCTGTGAGGCTGACTGCAATCCCCTGGCAGCCCGTGTCTGAAAATACCGAATGCTGAAGCTTTGATCTGACAACAGACGCGCTTTTCATCCATGCATGGCGAGCATCGATGGAAGCGACGATACAGGGAGGGACAAAGGGATGGCGGTCCGCAAACTATCGCTTGTCACGGAATACGAGGGACTGAACGAGCAAATCCAGAGAACAAGGGAGAGCCTGCAGGCATTTATGGAGATGGAGCAGAAAAAGCTGAAATTGCGCCAATTCCTTCAAGTACTCGCGGAGGATGAAAGCCTCGGCTCCGCCAATCAGGCCGATTCGCTTGCCGAGCTGCTGTATGTGACGGAATATCCGCTCCGCCGTGAATTCGTGTTCGATTACAAGAAGAACCGCTACGTGCCGGGAAGCCAGAAACCGCGCATCGATCTGGCTGAGCTTCTGACGCTTCTTCTGGACAAGAAGGGCATCGATAAAAGCTTCGAGGATCTGATGGAGCATATTCTCCGCGGCGGAAGCCTGGATGATTTCCTGGAGGGAAACTAACAAGCCGTCATAAGATAGAAGAAGCCAATGGGAATTGCGCTCTTTTTTTTTCTCAAAAAGTTCTCGAAATGAATAATTAAAGAAAATTAATAATTCAAATAGGAGCCTGTTCTCATATATTCAACCATTTTTTACTGGAGGGAACATCTTGGAAATCAAACATTATGCCTACATCATCCGCAAGCGGCTATGGCTGATCGCAGCCATCGTCATCGTGAGCTGCTCGCTGGCCGCAACCTACTCCTATTGGTACGCCAAACCCCAATACGAGGCTTCGGCCAAGCTGCTCGTCGGACAGGTCAAGGACGGCGGCGGTTTGATGTCCAGCATCGACCTCAGCATGATCAACAGCAATATCCAGCTGATCAAAACCTACAAGGAAATCATCAAGACGCCGCGCATCATGCAGATCGTCGCCGAACAATATCCGCAGCTCCATCAAAGCGCCGGCGAGCTCGCCGGGAAGGTGACGGTGACATCCGTCAACGACACCCAGGTCATGTCGGTTACCGCCAGAGACGAGTCGTTCGCCGGGGCGGCGAATATTGTGAATGCCGTCTCCCTCGTCTTCTCCAAGGAAATTCCCAAGCTGCTGCAGGTCGACAACGTCTCGATTCTGAATCAAGCCGATCCTGCTGCCGGGGCCGCGCCGGTCGCTCCAAACGCCAAGCTGAATATCGTCACGGCGTTCGCCCTTTCGCTGCTGGCGGGTCTGGGGCTGGCGTTCCTGCTTGAGTATCTCGACGATACGATCAAGTCGGAAGAAGATGTCCGCGACGCCCTTGGACTTCCGGTGCTTACGGCGATTCCGAAATTCAAGGAGAGAGAGGCGACCGCCAAGGGCGGCAGCAATCTGAACAATACGGAAACGATACCGGCTTCCGGCCATGTGGGGAGGAAAAGCAATGTCTCGCTTGACGCGTAATTGGACGCTCATAACGGCAAGCAATCCGAAGTCGCCGATCTCGGAATCATACCGGATGCTCCGTACCGGGGTGGACTACGCCGGAGTCGACGATCCGGTCGACCTGCTGATGGTCACCTCTTGCCGGGCAGGAGAAGGCAAAAGCACGACTTCGGCCAACATGGCCGTCACCTTTGCCCAGGCGGGGCAAAAAGTGCTGCTGATCGATGCGGATATGCGGAAACCTTCTCAGCATCATATCTTTTCCCTCAGCAACCGGGGAGGACTCACCGGAGTGCTGCAAGGACGCAGCACGCTCGAGCAGGGGGTTCAAGCTGCGGAGGTGGACAATCTCGATATTTTGACAGCGGGGCCGACTCCCCCCAACCCTTCGGAGATGCTCGGGTCGAGAGCGATGGCCGCGCTGCTGGAGCTGGCCAAGGAGCAGTACGATCAGGTCATTGTCGACACGCCTCCTATTCTGGCTGTGACGGATGCCCATATCGTAGCCGGCAAGTGCGACGGCGTCGTGCTCGTCATCGATTCCGGCAAAGTGAAGAGCGATACGGCGCGGAAAGCGAAGGAAACGCTTGAAAACGCCGGGTCGCGGATGCTCGGAGTCGTTCTCAACAATGTCGACCGGGACGGCAACAGCGGCTACTACTATTACTACTACGGCGGCGAGGAGCAGGCTTGAGCACGGAATGGACGGATTTTTCCCGCAAGCGGAAATTGAGCCGCCTCCAGCCGTGAGGATTGGCCGGCAAGCCGGGCGAGGCGGTTCGAATCAGCCCAGGTAATGTCTCCTGCACCTCTATCACCGGAGGCACTCGGTCATGCTGTGGGCCAGCGGCCTTAGACGTTCATCGTCGAGGGCATGACGTGAGGCGGGGTTCGATGCCCCCTGTGTTGGTTTGGAGATTTTCCGGTGAGGTTTCACCGGTGCTTTTGAGAATCGGAGCTGTGCGAGAAATGAGCGCGGCGGACATAAACTTGTTTCGGCGTAGGAAATGAGCAGGCGGAATGGCCATGTAGAGTTTTTTGGAACAGTTGATAGCGGACGATGCGCAGGTTTTTGCGACTGCTGATAGCGGAAGGGGCGGAATCGTTCTGGAGAAGCGTGAGCGTTCGCCTTTGAAGACCGGATTCCCCCAAAAGAAGTTCATGAAATCCGGGCTTCAACAGCGATCGGAAGAACGATCCGTACCTGCAGCGGTTTTGCTGCAATGTGCATCAGCTGCAGCAAATCGAGCGTTATGGGCGGTATTTGAGCAAATGAAACCATTCCAAATAGATAGGGTGAGCGTCATGCAAAAAGTGAGAAAAGCGATTATTCCCGCCGCCGGCTTAGGAACGCGATTTTTGCCGGCAACCAAAGCGATGCCGAAGGAAATGCTCCCGATCGTAGACAAGCCGACGATCCAGTACATCGTCGAGGAAGCGATCGAGTCCGGCATCGAGGACATTATCGTCGTCACCGGCAAGGGCAAACGGGCGATCGAGGACCACTTCGACATCGCTTTCGAATTGGAGCATACGCTTCAGGAGAAAGGCAAGCTGGACATTTTGGAGAAGGTCCGCCGCTCATCCAACGTCGAGATCCACTATATCCGGCAAAAAGAAGCCAAAGGGCTTGGCCATGCGGTCTGGTGCGCCCGCAACTTCATCGGCAACGAGCCGTTCGCGGTTCTGCTTGGGGACGACATCGTGCAATCGGATGTCCCTTGCACGCGGCAACTGATCGAGCAGTATGACCAGACCGGGAAATCGGTCATCGGTGTCCAGACCGTAGGCGTCGAACAGACTCATCGCTACGGCATCGTCGATCCGATCGGCAATCTGGATCACCCGCTCAGCAGGCTGCATGGCGTCAATCGGTTCGTGGAAAAGCCGGCTCCGGGAGAAGCGCCGTCCAATCTGGCCATCATGGGCCGATATGTGCTGACGCCGGAAATTTTCGAATTTCTCGGCAGGCATGAGACGGGAGCGGGAGGAGAAATCCAGCTCACGGACGCGATCCAGCGGCTCAACGAGCATCAGGGCGTGTATGCCTATGATTTCGAAGGGATCCGTTATGATGTCGGCGAGAAGCTCGGGTTTATTCTTACGACGCTGGAGTTCGCAATTCGCAACCCTGAGCTTCGTCATCCTCTGCTTACCGAGATGGGCGAAATGCTGGAGCGGGAGCTGGGCAGGGGGCTGCTGGCGGCACGCGGCGAATAGGCTGCCGGGGAGCTGGAGGACCATACGGAAACGGAGTTGGAGGCATGAAGGTAACGGTCGCAATCTGTACGCATAACCGCGCCGCAGACACGAAGGAAGCGGTATGGAGCGTGCTCGGGCAGCAGTTCGATTCCAATCAGTACGAGGTGCTCGTCGTGGACAACAAGTCGACGGACGGCACATGGGAGACGATGCTCGAGCTGCAGCGCACGCCCGGCGTCGGACCGGAGCGGGTGCGCTGCGTACGGGAGGAGACGCTCGGCTTGTCGGCGGCGAGAAACCGGGCCATCAGGGAAGCGAGAGGTCAATACATCCTCTTCCTGGACGACGACGCCGTGGCGAAGCCAGGCTGGATGGGAGCGATCATCGACGTGTTCGAGCGGGATGCCGGCATCGGATGCGTAGGCGGCAAGATCGACCCGGTATGGGAAGGCGGCGAGCCGGCTTGGCTGCCGGACATGTTCAAGACGCTGTACACGGTGCTGGATTACGCGCCGGGCGTCACGGAGATGGAAGCTCCACGGATTCCATTCGGAGCGAACGTCGCGTTCCGGGCGGATGTATTCAAGCGCCATGCCCCGTTCCGCGAGGATCTCGGCCGTGTCGGGAGCAATCTGCTGTCGAGCGAGGAGAGCGAGCTCATCGACCGGATCCGGGCGACGCATAAGGTATGCTACACCCCGCATGCCGTCGTCGACCATAAAATCGCCAAAAGCCGCATCAGCCGCAAATGGTTCCTGCGCCGGGTGTACTGGCAGGGCATAAGCGATGCCGCCCGCAAGCAGCGCGGCCCCGGATATCTCCTGAAGCAGGCGGTGAAGGTGCCGGTCTCGGCGCTGCTGCTGCCGTTCGCCTTGACGGACAGCCGCAAAGCGATCGTCCAGCTGCGCCGCATCCAGTACAGCAACGGCTATATCGCCGGCTGCCTCGGATTGTACAAGTGATCGGAGAGGCTTTCTCTTTTTTTTACCCTGGAGGTCGCGTTATGAATAATAAAATGAAAAAAATGAGAGGCGTCGATCTGTGAGCGCGGGTGCTGCCGGGGAGACTCCCGCTCCGAACGGAAGGCTGGCCAAAGCGCTGCGCCAGCTGAGAGGCAAAGGAATGGCGGCGACAATCGCCAGGACGAGCGGAACGAACATGCTGATCATGCTGCTCGGCACGCTGACCTCGATCCTGACTGCCCGGATGTTCGGAGTGACCGGGAAAGGCGAACTGGCCGCCATTCTGTTCTGGCCCTCCTTTCTGGCGGGACTGACCGGCTTCGGCTTGCCGACGGCGCTGATCTATCAGGTCAAGCGCGGCGCATCGATGGCTGGCAGCCTGGCGGTCAGTCTGGCGGTGCTCCTGCCGGCGAGCCTGATGACCGGAGCGGTCGCCTGGATCGGCCTTCCCCACTGGATGGACGGATACAGTCCGGAAGCGGTCGCTTCCGCCAGGCTGTACACGGTGATCGCCGTGCCGATGGCGCTGGCCGTAAATCTCATCGCGGCCGCGGCGCAAAGCGCGGGCCGCTTCCCGGTGTACAACGGCATTCGGCTGTATGTGCCGCTGCTCAATCTGGCCGGGCTCGCCGCCTTATGGGCGGCAGGCAGGCTGACGGTGCCTTCGGCCGTCATCGTTTATCTCGTCACGACGGCGGCCGTCATCGCGCTGGCTGCGGCGGGCTTGCGCGGCGAATTCGCTTCGATGAGCTGGAGACTGGCGTGGAACCGAAAGGTCGCCGCCCCGCTGCTGTCATACGGCAGCCGGGTGTTCGGCACAGACCTGCTCGGCACGCTGTACGGCCAATTCGACAAGCTCATCATCTTATCGCTGCTCACGCCCCGGGATTTCGGGCTGTATTCGGTCGTGTACGCTCTCTCCCGGATGTTCAACGTCGTGCAGACGGCGATAACGAGCGTTGTATTTCCCAAAGTAACGGGCGAGAGCCGGGAAGCGGTCATCTCCACCGTCAGCCGGGCGTTCCGGCTGTCGATGCTGCTGATGCTGGCCGCCGTCGTGCCCGCGATGCTGATCGGAAGCCGGCTGATCGGACTTGTGTTCGGTCCCGCATTCCTGGAAGCGAGCGGAACGTTCTACCTGCTGTCGCTCGAATGCATCATCGGCGGGGGATCGTGGATTCTCGCCTCGGCCTTCAATGCGATGGGACGTCCCGGCATGGTGCTGATCCGCCAGATCATCGCTCTTGCGGCCACGGTGGCGCTGTTCTTCGTCCTGACGCCGCTGATGGGGCTTGAGGGACTTGCGCTGGCGCTGCTCTGCGGAGCGCTGATCCGCATGGCGGTGTCCATCGCCTCGATGCGGCTGCTGTTCGGCGTTCCTCTGCGCCGCATCCTGTACGACCGCGAGGATTTCCGGTTCCTCCTGAACCGGATTCAATCAAGAAGAATGGCGGCCGCGGCCGCCGGAGGAGGAACGAGGAAGGCATGAGCAAGCTTGAATCCTATTCGATGGAGCAGCTGAAGGAGCGGCTTTCGCTTATTACGAGAAGCATTCCGAAAGGCTCTGAAATCATCTATATCGACTATCCCGTGCACAGCAACGGCGGGGACATCCTCATCATGAAGGGCACCGAGGCGTTCTTCAAGGCATACGGCATCCGCGTCCGCGCCCGCTACAGCGTGCTGGACTTCCCGGATGGGCTCAAGGTTCCGCCGAGCTGCATTCTCGTGCTGCACGGAGGAGGCAACTTCGGGGATCTCTATACGAAGCATCAGCTGCTGCGGGAAAAAATCGTGGAGCAGTACCCGGGGCACCGGATCGTCATGCTGCCGCAGACGATCTTCTACAAGAGCGAGCTGAACTTCGGCCGGACCGCGGCCGTGTTCAACCGGCACCGCGACCTGCATCTGTACGTGCGGGACACGCTCAGCTACGAGATGGCGCGCAAGAAGTTCAAAAACATCAAGGTGTTCATGTCTCCCGACATGGCCCACCAGCTGTATCCGATCGCCTCGGCTTCTCCTCCGTCGGGCGAGACGCTGTTCTTTCTCCGGAACGACATCGAGAAGACGCCGCAGCAGGAGCTGCTTGAACGGTCGGGGGGAGCGAGCAGCGCGACCAAAGACTGGACAAGCCTCTATACGGCGGCGGAGCGCAAGGCGCTTGTCGTCATGATGAAGCTCTATCGTCTTCCCGGAGCCCGCGGGCCGCTGCAGCGGATCTGGTACCGGTATTCCCAGTTCCTCGTGAACAAGGCGATCCGCGAATTCGGCGCTTACGGCAGCATCGTCACTTCAAGGCTGCACGGCCATATTCTCGCCTGCCTGATGGACAAGCCGAGCGTTCTGCTCGACAATTCCTACGGCAAAAATACGAGCTATTACAATGCCTGGACGAATCGGGTGCCGGGAGCCGAGCTGTCGGCGGAAACCCTGGCCAACTAGAAGCGTCTTCGGCAGCCTTTAATCCAAATGAGCGGAGGATGATTTCACTTGGCATTTCACGACAGAAGCGAGGAAGCGGTCGGCGGGGGCTGTCCGGCGCAAGCGCGGCAGCTGGCGATCTACGAGCAGCTCAAGCGGTCGGTCGACATCGGCTGCTCGCT
>NZ_CBRA020000095.1:0-19888 GCF_000469945.2 Paenibacillus sp. P22
TCCACCTTGAGCAGTCCGCCCCTCGGGAGCGGAATGCCTTCATGCAGCYYGCCCTCTYCSMKSAWKCCGGCATCCTGAAGGACCGCATCCTCTACCGCTGGATGCGCGGCGAGATCGATCCCTCCGAGCTCGCCCAGCGGGCGGAGCTGCTCGGCCTGCGCCTGGACCGGCCGTGGCTGACGTCGGCTGTCGTCCGCGGAACCGGCGAGAGCATTTCCGCGTTGAGGAAGCGGGTCCGCTCCCTGCTGCCTGCCGATGCCCGCTCGCTCAGCTTCGCCGACCTCGACGGCGACCTCGTTCTGCTGTTTCCGTCGGATACGGCGGAGGCGGGGAGAGCCTCTGCCCGAAGCGCGATGGAAATTCTGTCCGCAGCCGGAGGCCTGCGCCTCTCGCTCGGGACGGCGGAGCGGATCGGCGAGCTCGAGCAGCGCAGCTACGCGCTTGCCAAGAAGGCGCAGGACTATCATCTGCTGCATGAGGGCAGTCCGATTCTGGACGCCGCCGATCTGCGCGAGCAGCCGGGAAGCGGCGAAGCGCTGGAGATCGGCAGCGGCGACTACTCCCGCATGCTGCTCGCGCGCGACACGGACGGGCTGTACGGCCGCATCGACGAGGATTTCCGGCGTTTCCAGCGGATTGAGGGCGCGACGCCGGAGCTGCTCCAAAGCGCGGCGATCGAGCTGGTCGTCGCGTTCCGCCTGGAGCTGAGGGATATGCGCGGCGGCGAGCAGGCGCAGGAGGTGCTGTTCCGCTTCAAGAAAACGCTGGACCGGATCGGCAAAGCCTCCTCCCTGGAGGAGCTGACGGATGCCGTCAAAGCTTACGCCCATTTCACAATGGAGCAGCTTCAGCGCAGCGACCGCGTGCCGGTCGTGAACCAGGTCATCCAGTACATTGCCGGGCATTACCGCGAGGCGCTGTCGCTCAAGACCCTCGGTGCCGCGCACCGCATCCACCCGGCCTATCTGGGGCAGCTGTTCAGCAAGGAGACCGGCTCCGGCTTCTCGGAGTACCTGAACAAGTACCGGATCGAGAAGGCGAAGGAGCTGCTGAAGGATACCGACGACAAGGTCGCCGATATTTCCCGCGAAGTCGGTTACGTGGAAACGGGATATTTTTACAAGCAATTCAAAAAATATGTGGGCATCTCGCCCAATGAGTACCGGGAGCTGCGACCTTAGCGGCTCTCTTTCTTTAGTTTCGACACCGGATTCATAATTTGTCGCCTATTTGAAACGGCTTTCATCCGGTAAGGTGAGGATAAGCAGTTCAACACAGACAGACGCAAAGGGAGGATTCACCGGCATGAAAAAGAGATCCCCGAAAGCCATGGGCGCGATCGCCCTCATCCTTACCGCAGCCTTGACCGTAACGGCCTGCGGCAAAAGCGGCGGTGCCGCGGAAGGTACGGCGGAGAAGCCCGTCAACCTGATCTGGTACACGATCGGCGCTCCGCAGAAGGACACCGACAAGGTCATGGCTGAAGTCAACAAATACACGGCCGAGAAAATCGGCGCCACCGTTACCCTGAAGCAGATCGACTTCGGCGATTACAACCAGAAGATGGGCGTGATGACCGCTTCCGGCGAACCGATGGACATCCTGTTCACTTCTTCCTGGGCTTTCGATTACGTGCAGAATGCGCGCAAAGGCGCTTTCCTCGCCATCGACGACCTGCTGAAATCCGATGGAAAAGGCATTGTGGACACGCTGGACCCGGCCTTCCTCGAAGGCTCCAAGGTCGACGGCCACAACTACGGCATCCCGGCCAACAAAGAGCTGCCGGCCCAAACGGTCTACCGCTTCAACAAGCAGAACCTGGACAAGCTCGGTCTGGATTACAAAAACGTCAAGACGCTTGAGGATCTCGAACCGATTCTGAAAGCGAACAAGGAAAAGAATCCGGGCGTGCTCGGCCTGAAAATGGACAACAACTTCACGCCGTTCGTCCCTTACGATTACATCATCCAAGGCCTGCCGATGGCTGTCGCGCTTGACGGCGACAACAGCAAGATCGTCAACGTGCTCGACACGCCGGAAATGAAGCAGGCTCTGACAACGATGAACAAGTATTACAAAGCGGGCTACATTTCTCCTGAGGCGGCTACGACCACCTCGACCGGCGACGTGGAGAAAACCGGCAAATGGCTGATCGACCTCGCGACGACCCAGCCGCTCGCCGACAACACCTGGAGCGCCAGCCTAGGCTATCCGATCGAATCGACGCCGGCCGGCCCGTCCATCATCTACAACTGGTCCGTCATGGGCTCCATGCAGGCGATCTCGGCCAACTCCGAATATCCGGAGAAAGCGATGCAGTTCCTGAACCTGCTCAACACCGACGCCAAGCTGCGCAACATGGTCGACTCCGGCATCGAGGGCACGCACTACAAGATGACCGGCGACAACCGGATGGAGAACCTGCCTGAATCCAAAAACTACGACATGCCTACCTTCTCTCTCGGCAACGTCATGCTCACCTACCTGAACCCGGGCGACCCGGACAACAAATGGGACGAGTTCAAGAAATTCAACGACGAAGGCAAAAACGCTCCTACGCTCGGCTTCAACTTCGACACCTCCAAGGTCGCGAACGAGATCGCCGCTCTGCAGAACGTCAAAGCCGAGGTATGGGCTCCGCTCATGACCGGCACCGTCGACCCTGCCGGCTACCTGCCGCGCGCCAACGAAAAGCTGAAAGCGGCCGGCCTCGACAAGATCATCGCCGAAGCCCAAGCTCAGCTGGACGCCTGGAAAGCTTCAAAGAAGTAAGATAACGACCATTCCGGGCGAAGGCAGTTTCTTCGCCCGTTTTCTTTTTGCCTGAAAACGCACGCATGAAAAGGAGGCAACCCCATGAAAGGATTGGCCGGCTTCTTCCGCGACCTGGGCCGCAACAAAGCGATTCTGCTGATGGTGCTGCCGGGAGCGCTCTGGTTCCTCATCTTCTCCTACATTCCGATGGCCGGAACCATCCTGGCCTTCAAAGAGTACCGGATCAGCCGCCACGGCTTCCTCCGGAGCGTCCTGGACAGCGACTGGGTCGGACTGTCGAATTTCAAGTTCCTGTTCAGCACCAGCGACGCCTGGGTCATCACCCGCAACACGCTGCTCTACAACATCGTCTTCATCGTCCTCGGCCTCATCGCTTCGGTCGCCATGGCGATCGTGCTGTCCGAGATCGTCAACAAGCGCCTGTCCAAGCTGTACCAGACCGGCATGTTCCTGCCTTATTTCCTCTCCTGGGTCATCGTCGGCTACTTCGCCTTCAGCTTCCTCAGCCTGGACAAAGGCCTGCTCAACCAGATCCTGTCCTCCATCGGAATCGACCCGGTCAACTGGTACAACAACCCCGCCTATTGGCCTTTCATCCTCGTCTTCATCAGCCTGTGGAAGGGGATCGGCTACAACAGCGTCGTTTACCTGGCTTCCATCATGGGCATCGACCGCTCCCTTTACGAGGCCGCGATGATCGACGGCGCGAACAAGTGGCAGCAGATCCGCAACGTCACGATTCCGATGCTGAAGCCGCTCATGACCATTCTGACGCTGCTCGCCATCGGCAAGATCTTCTACGCCGACTTCGGCCTGTTCTACCAGGTGCCCCGCGACTCCGGCACGCTTTACTCCGTCACCAACGTCATCGACACCTATGTCTACCGCGGCTTGAAAACGACCGGCGAATTCGGAATGGTGACAGCCGCCGGCCTGTATCAGAGCTTCGTCGGCTTTACGCTCGTGCTTCTGTCCAATTGGGTCGTACGCCGCTTCGACAAGGACAACTCGCTGTTCTAGAATGCATTGCAAAGGCAGCAGGCTCAGTTGTCCTGGAACGCATCGAAGCGGACTGCGAAGCCAGCGGTTTCTTCCAATCGCTCTTGCCCCCAGGTTAGTTGAATTTGGAGTTAGCGGCGCTAACCCGGGGGCAAATGCGAACGCTCCGCTTCTCCAGAATCCCGCTGCCCTCTCCGTCCCTCATGCGACTTGAGACCTTTTTTGCCTTTTGCAACGGAGCGGCCGCAGACGGCCCCTCCATTGCGGCTTCGCATGCCTGCCTTTCTGGCCAACTCATTGCGGCATCGAATATCTGCCTCTCAAGTCACCCATTGAGGCATCACATGTTGCATTTCAGGTTCAGCCATTGCGGCTTCGCATGCCTGCCTTTCAGGTCCAGCAGCTTCGCCGGGACACCTGGCATTGCAGGCTGCGCCGCTGAGCCTGCTCGGTGCTTCCCCGGCTAGGCTTTCAGCCTTTTCCCATCACCGCCTTCCAAGAGTTCGGAAGGCGGTTCCCCCTTATAAATAAGGGGGAGGCGGCGGTTGGGCTTTTCAAACCGGGAGCGCAGCGGGCAGAATCGTTCTGGAGAAGCTTTGCCGGCGACCGTGACCCCATTGGAGATGGGGTGCGTGAGGGAGGCGGCGAAGCGTTCCCCTTTGAAGACCGGATGCTGACCCTGACAAGGGGCTGGGAGATGCAGAGCATCCGGGGTTCAACAGGGATCGGAGGAATGATCTGCCGGCGGAGCGGATGGGGTTTGAAGGGGGTTGCCTTTGCCTTTGCCTTTGCCTTTGCCTTTGCCTTTGCCTTTGCCTTTGCCTTTGCCTTTGCCTTTGCCTTTGCCTTTGCTCCCGATCTACCCGCACCACCAAGCACCAACAAGCCGCCCTCCAGGCGGCACGAAAGGAGTTTCCCCCTCATGGCCAAAGCAATGCCCGTCCGGAAACCCCGGGACTTCCAGAAGCTGTCGACCGGCTGGAACGTCGTCTTCAACCTCATCGCAGCCGTTTTCGCCTTGGCTTGCGTGTTCCCGTTCGTCTTCATCGTCATCATCTCGTTCACCAAGGAATCCAGCCTCGCCGAGAACGGCTACCAGATCCTTCCGGAGCATTGGAGCCTTGAGGCTTACCGGTACGTCTTCCAGAACGGCGACGCGCTGCTCCGCTCTTACGGCGTCACCATTCTGGTGACGGTCGTCGGCACCGTGCTCGCGCTGCTTGTCGTCACGCTGTACGCGTACGGCATTTCGCGCAAGACGTTCAAGTACCGGAATTTCTTCGGCTTCTTTGCTTTCTTCACGATGCTGTTCAACGGCGGCCTCGTCCCGACCTACATCGTCGTCACGCAGATGCTCGGACTCAAGGATTCCGTCTGGGCGATGATTCTGCCTCTGATGGTCAACGCCTTCTACATCCTGATCATGCGTACGTTCTTCAGCACGATGGTTCCCGACGCCATTATCGAATCCGGCAAAATCGACGGCGCCGGCGAATTCCAGATCTTCTGGAAACTCGTCCTGCCGCTCGCGCTCCCCGGACTTGCCACGATCGCCCTGTTCAGCACGCTCGGCTACTGGAATGACTGGTTCAACGCCCTGCTGTACATCGAGAATCCCAATCTCGTGCCGCTGCAGTCGATGCTGATGCGCATCGAAACCAACATGCAGTTCCTGCTGTCGCAGGCGGCGAGCAATTCCTCGCTGGCGTCCAATCTCCAGAACATGCCGCAGGATACTTCCCGCATGGCGATGGTCGTGCTCGCCACCGGCCCGATCATCCTCGCCTACCCGTTCTTCCAGCGTTATTTCGTACAAGGATTGACGATCGGAGCGGTCAAGGAGTAAGCTCGCGGCAAAGAAGCCGGACAACCTGCACGATCCCCACTTCCCAATCTCACTTTCGACAAGGAGCCTGATCAATTCATGGAACAATTCCGCCTCCCCAAAATCCCGATGCCGAAGCTGGAGACGCCTGCCGCCGTACAGGCCGTCCTCGAGGAAGCCGGCCAGCGCCTGGCGCATCGTCCGAAGCTGCTGGAGCTTTTCCGCAACTGCTTCCCCAATACGCTGGACACGACGACCAAGCTGATGGCTGACAGCACCACCTTCGTCATCACCGGCGACATTCCGGCCATGTGGCTGCGCGATTCCGTCGAACAGGTCATCCACTACGTTCCGCTTGCCAAGGAGGACCCTTCCCTCCAGCGGATCATCGAAGGCCTCATCAAGCGCCACATGAACATGATCCGGATCGACCCTTACGCCAACGCCTTCAACGAAACCAGCAACGACTGGCACTGGAACACGACCGACGTGACCGACATGGGTCCATGGGTATGGGAGCGCAAGTTCGAGCTCGACTCGATCTGCTTCTCGTTCCGCCTCGCCTATGCCTACTGGAACGAGACGAAGCATACCGCCATCTTCGACACGGACTTCAAGCTGGCGATGAGGACGGCAATCGATCTGTGGAAAACGGAGCAGCGGCACTTGGAGCAGTCCCCCTACCGCTTCACCCGCAACAACGGCATTCCGACCGATTCGCTGCGCAACAGCGGCCTCGGCATGCCGGTCAACTATACGGGCATGATCTGGTCGGGCTTCCGCCCGAGCGACGATGCGTGCGACTTCCACTACAACATTCCGGCCAACATGTTCGCCGTCGTCACGCTGCGGCAGATGCGGGAGATAGCGGAATGGGTATTCCGCGACATGGCGATGGTGCAGGAGCTGGCGGATCTGGAAGCGGACGTCGACCACGGCATCCAGCTGTACGGCGTGTACCGCCATCCCGAGTTCGGTCCCATCTACGCCTACGAGACCGACGGCTTCGGCAACTACTGCCTGATGGACGATGCCGGCACGCCGGGCCTGATGTCGATCCCTTACGTCGGCTATACGTCCGAGGACGATCCGATCTATCTCAACACGCGCCGCTTCGCGCTGAGCAAGGAGAATCCGTTCTATTACGAAGGCGCCAAGGCCAAAGGCATCGGCAGCCCCCACACGCCGCCGGGCTACATCTGGCATATGGCCCTTTCCATGCAGGGCATCACAGCCGTATCCGCCGAGGAAAAGCTCGCCATGATCGACATGCTGGAGTCGACCGATGCGGACACCGGATTCATGCATGAAGGGTTCCATTCCGACGATCCCGCCGTATTTACGCGCAGCTGGTTCGCCTGGTCCAACAGCCTCTTCTCGCAGCTCGTTTACCGGGCGATGAAGGACGGCCTGCTGGACGCCTGATTCCGCTTGCCCGATTGTTGGTCAAAGACCGATCGTCAACATCGCTTTCACTCCACTCCGTACTGAAAGGACGTGCTCCCCATGAGCAAGCGCACCGCGCATCTGATCTCGCATACGCACTGGGACCGGGAATGGTACCTCCCCTATGAGAAACATCATGTCCGGCTCGTCGAGCTCGTCGACACCTTGCTGGACACGCTCGAGAACGATCCCGGCTACCGCAGCTTCTTCCTCGACGGCCAGACGATCATCCTGGAGGATTACCTTCAGGTGCGGCCGGACAACCGCGAACGCCTGCAAGCCCTGATCACCGCGGGCCGCATCGGGATCGGTCCGTGGTATATTCTGCAGGACGCCTTCCTCACGAGCGGCGAAGCCAATATCCGCAACCTGCAGATCGGCCATGAGGATGCCGCCCGCTGGGGTCCGGTATCCAAGATCGGCTATTTCCCCGACACGTTCGGCCTTGTCGGCCAGACGCCGCAGCTGATGGCGCAGGCCGGCATCGACAACGCGCTGTTCGGGCGCGGCGTCAAGCCGACCGGCTTCAACAACGAGGTCGGAGAGTCGACCGCCTTTGAAAGCTCCTTCTCCGAGCTCATCTGGGAAGGGCCCGACGGCTCCCGCGTGCTCGGCATTCTGTTCGCCAACTGGTATTCCAACGGCAACGAGGTGCCGGTTCAAGCCGAGGAAGCCCGCGCCTACTGGCAGCGCAAGCTTTCCGACGCCGGCAAATACGCGTCGACCCCGCATCTGCTCTTCATGAACGGCTGCGACCACCAGCCGATCCAGACGGATCTGGCCGAGGCGATCCGCATGGCCGGCGCGGTAGAGCCGGATGTGACCTTCATCCACTCCAACTTCCCGGACTATCTGCAAGCCGTCCGCGAGTCGGCGGGAGAGCGGCCTCTGTCGGTCGTTCAGGGCGAGCTGCGCAGCCAGCGCACGGACGGCTGGGGAACGCTGGTCAACACCGCCTCCTCGCGCGTCTACCTCAAGCAGATGAACGCCCGCGGCCAAGCTCTGCTGGAGCGCGCGGCGGAGCCGCTTGCGGCCTACGCCCACCTGCACGGCAAGGATTACCCGCATCACTTGCTCACGTACGGCTGGAAGCTGCTCATGCAGAACCATCCGCATGACAGCATCTGCGGCTGCAGCGTGGACGAGGTCCACCGGGAGATGGTCGCCCGCTTCGACAAGAGCCGCCATGTGGCGGAATCCATCCTCGACGAGACGGCGCGTTTCCTCGCCGACGCCGTGGACACCCGGGTATTCGGGTCCTACGGCTCCGATGCTCTGCCGTTCGTCGTGAACAACACGACCGGATATGAACGCGGCGGCACCGTGTCGGTAGAACTCGACGCGGCACGGATCTATTTCCGCGATGGCATCCCGATTCCGGAAATGAACTCCCGCATCTCCGAAATCGGCCTCGAAGGCCGAGTACTCGTAGACGATCAGGGGCAGCCTATTCCTTGCACGATGGAAGATCTCGGTCTTCAGTTCGGCTATGACCTGCCGGACGACGCTTTCCGCCAGCCTTACCAGGCCCGCCGGGTGCGCCTGACCTTCCGCGCTGACGCCGTGCCGGCGCTCGGCCACCGCGCTTATGCCTGGGTGAAAGGCGGGCAGGCGCCGACGCAGCAGCCTTCCCTTCTCCAAGGAGGCCGCGTGCTGGACAATGGCCTGCTGCGCGCCGAAGTCGCCGAGGACGGCAGCTTCGCCTTGAGCGATCTCCGCACCGGACGGGTTTACACCGGTCTCGGCGTATATGAGGACAGCGGCGACATCGGCAACGAATACATGTTCATGGCTCCGAAGGGCGTAGAGCCGCTGACCACGAAGGGCTTGCAGGCATCCGTCCGCGTTGCCGAGGACGCTCCGTACCGGGCCGCTCTGGAAATCGTCCACGAATGGGAGCTGCCCGCCTCGGCTGATGAGCTTCTGGAGCGCGAGCAGCGGGAAATCGTCTACTTCCCGGAACGCCAGGCCGGCCGCTCCGAGCAGACGGTCAAGCTGCGCCTGACGACGACCTTGTCGCTGGAGCGGGGAAGCAGAAGGCTGGACATCGTCTCCTCCTTCGACAACCAGGCCAAGGATCACCGGGTGCGCATGCTGTTCCCGACGGATCTCGAGACGTCTGTCCACACGGCGGACTCCATCTTTGAAGCCGCCTTGCGCGACAACGAGCCATCCGCCGAGTGGACCAACCCGAGCAACGCGCAGCATCAGACGGCCTTTGCCGACGTCAGCGGCCTGACCGCGGACGGCGAGCGCGCCGGTCTTACCGTGGCGAACAGCGGGCTGAACGAGTACGAGGTGCTCCGCGACGGCCGCAATACGATCGCGGTCACGCTGCTCCGCTCGACGGGAGAGCTCGGCGACTGGGGCTGGTTCCCGACGCCGGAAGCCCAGTGCATCGGTCCGCATGAAGCGCGCTTGGCGCTTATCCCGCATGGCGGCGACGGAGCCGCAGAAGGCGCGTATGCCGAAGCCTACCAGTTCGAAACGCCTTGGACGACGGCGCAGACCGGCATCCATGGCGGAACGCTCCGTCCCGTCGATGCCGCCTTGGCCTGGGAAGGCGAAGCGCTGGCGTTCTCGGCCTTCAAGGTCAACGCTGTCGGCGACGTTATGGCCCGCTGGTACAACTTGAAGCGCGAGCCCGCCAAGCTCGCCGTTCAGGCTCCGGCAGGAGCATCCGGCTGGTACAAGAGCGGCGTGCTCGAGCAGGCCGAAACCGCGTCCGGACTGGACGCAGGCCGCCGCGCCGAGCTTCCGGCCGGTCCTGCGGAGATTGTTACGCTCGGCTTCTCGCATCGGCTTCAATCCTAAACCTTAAAGCAACGCCAAAAAAGACCCGGGAGCTTGTCCCGGGTCTTTTTTGGCCTGCCGTTCGGCAGACGGCCCTCTAGCTTTCCAGCGCCGCTTCCCATTCCCGGCGGAGTATGCCCATGCTGATCCGGTCATACAGGCGTCCGTCCCGCCAGACAGCCTCTCTGGCCCTGCCTTCGTGGCGGAAGCCCGCCTTTTCGTACGCCCGGATGCCGCCCGCATTATACTCGATCACATCCAAGCCGACACGGTGCAGATTGAGCTCGTGGAACGCATAGCGCAATAGGATCTTCAGCGCGTCCGAGCCGTACCCGCGGCCCCGGTTCTGCGCCTCCCCGATGCCGATCGCGAGCATCCCGGCGCGGTTGTTCCATTCGATGCTGTGGATGGCCGCGAAGCCGATCAGCTCGTCGCCTTCAAGCTCCCGCAGACGGAAGTAGACTTCCTTGGAGCCGGGCTCCGACTCCGATTCCATCTGCTTTTCCGTAGCCGGCACCGCGTACTCCGTGTCCACGTTCCGCAAGTAATCGGAATCCTCCATCCAAAGCGCCATTGTGGCGACATCCTCCGGCCTTGGAGCGGCCAGTCGGACGAGCTTTCCTTCAAACAAATTCGGCCTCAGCCCCATATCAAATCCTCCTGTTGGTCTGAAGACGTCGGACCGCTTCTTCTGCGGCAGCCCGGGCTTCGCCAAGCTCCCCGTCAAGCCGGAAATAGAGCGTCTTTAAGAAATAAGCCAGTCCGATACCGGTGTGGAAAGCCGCCAAATAATCCGTTCCTGAAGAAAGGAAGGCTTCATACGCCTCCGGCAGTCCCTGGATCCATCCCGCCAGCGCAGCATCGGCCAGACCGCGTTCCAGCAGCCTGTCGATGACAGTCGTCAGCCTGCTGTCCTCATCGTCGGTATAGACCGTCTCCTTGAAAAAAGCACTCTGCACCGCTGCCAGAATGTCCGGAGCCCGCTCCGGCCGGAACGCCGGATGCCTGACGCAGGCACCAAGCAAATCCGCTCCGTGCGCGATGGCATGGGCCCATCCTTTCTCAGGCACGAAGCCGCGGGTATCCCGCTCTCTTTCCATATAGGACAAGCTTTGGCGGATCGCCTTCTCCGTTTGGGCGCCGCTCAGGACGCCGCTCTTCCTGTCCGCGACGATGACGCATGTCAGCGCCAGAGAGGCGAAGGAGCGCGTGAACACCGCATCGCTCCCTTGTTCCCCGATTCCGCTCATCTGCAGCCCAAGACAGCGCTCCAGCACACGCTCCAGCTGTCCGGGACTCAAATATCCTTCCCCGATCCATTTGGCGAACGCGGAGTAGATGAGCTCGTCCCTCAGCTCCGGGTCTACGGCCCCGATATGATCCAGCATGTCCTCCAAGAGCAGATCGCTATCCTCTTGAAGCCAGTCTCCCTTGCTTGTCTCTGTCATCCGCTGGAGCTTGAGCTTGAGCTCCTCCGATGTCTGTCCCATTTTCACGCCCTCTTTCCTGATTCCTTCAGCTCCCCGTATCTTACCGCTCCGCCGGGAATCCGTCAGGCTCCAGAATGGTTATAGACGTTCTCGACAGCCGTATGCCGCAGCTACAGCAGATACCGCAAATAGACGTACACGCTGGACAGCGCGACCGAGAGCAGCATGAGCGGGAAGCCGTATTTCAGGAACGTCAGGAACCGGATCGGATATCCCTCCCGGGCCGAGATCCCCGCCGCCACGAGATTGGCGCTCGCCCCGATCAAGGTGCCGTTGCCGCCAAGGCAAGCCCCGAGCGCCAGGCTCCACCAGAGCGGCTCCAGGTTGTCGATTCCCATGCTCCCCATGTCCTGGATGAGCGGAATCATCGTGGCGACGAACGGGATATTGTCCAGAAAGGCAGAGGCGATCGCGCTGAGCCATAAAATCAGCATGGACGCGGATTTCATGTCGCCTCCGGTCAGATCCACGGCGTTTTCCGCCAAGCGGCCGATGACGCCCGTGTCGACCAGCCCGCCCACAAGGACGAACAAGCCGATGAAGAAAAACAGCGTCGGCCATTCCACCGCGGCAAGGGATGCCTCCAGCATGCGCTCTCCGGTGAGCAGCAGCAGGATGAACGCTCCTGCCAGCGCCACGGTCGCGGATTCCAGATGCAGCGCCTGATGCAGGAAAAAGCCCGCGATCGTAAGCCCAAGCACCGACAGCGACTTGATGAGCAGCTTCCGGTCATGCAGCAGGCCGTCCTCCTCCATCTCCATCAGTCTCGCCTTCAGCTCCGGCGTCGTGCGCAGCTGCTTGCGGAAGATGAGCATGAAGATCGGCACATAGACCGCCATGATGATGGCGATGATCGGCGCCAGATTTTCGATGAAGGCGAGGAAGGTCAGCTCCTTGACCGCGCTTCCGATCATGATGTTCGGCGGATCGCCGATCAGCGTCGCGGTTCCGCCTGCGTTGGAAGCGATGACCTGGGTAATCAGGAATGGAATCGGGCTGACCTTGAGCCGGCGCGTAATGCTGAACGTGACCGGGACGATGAGCAGGATCGTCGTCACGTTGTCTAGGAAGGCGGAGCCGAGAGCCGTGACGAGCGCCAGCGCGACGAGAATGCGTACCGGCTCGCCCTTGGCCAGCTTGGCGGCCTTTATCGCGGCGTAGGCGAATATGCCGGTCTCGGCGGTGACATGCACGATGATCATCATGCCGATCAGCAGGCCGAGCGTATTGAAGTCGATATGCTCGACCGCCTTATGCTGCTCGACGAGGCCTGCGGCCACGACGATGAGAGCGCCCAGCATGGCGGCGACCGTACGGTGGATTTTTTCGGAAACGATGAACGCGTAGGTAAGCAGAAAAATCGCGACAGCCCATGCAGCCTGCAAAAACAAGACCTCCTGAAGATGACGATAAATGGACAATCATGAAGCTTTCATGATTTTACCATAAAAAAGCGAATCTCTTTAAGCCATCTTCAGCTTCCGATTACTTCCAGCGAACAATCCGGAACGAAAAAAAGGATGTCCTGGAGGCTCGCGCCTTTCGGACATCCTTTTTGGTGCTGTCGATTGCGGCAGGCTCACATCTCCGCAGCGGTGCCGCTCGCGACAGTCGGCACTTCCTGGGCCGCGCCGCGCGTAGCCCACTTGCGGCTGCGCCAGCGCAGCCAGCAGACGAAGCCGCGCAAGTATTCGTCCGCGATCATGCAGGCGTAGATCGCGACCAGCCCCCAGCCGAGATGGATGCTGAAGTAGTAGGCGACGGCTACCGATACGCCCCACATGCTGACCGTCGAGATGACCATCGTGAAGCGGGTATCTCCGACCGCGTTGAGGGAGTCGGCTATCGTCATGTTGAGCATCTTGCCCGGCTGCAGCAGCAGGTTGAGACCGAGCAGGGAAGCGCAGATGGCCAGTATCTCGCTGTCCGAGGTGAACAGCCCCAGCATCTGCCTGCCGAACAGGAACACGAGCAGCGCGTTGCCGATGACGACCAGCTGGCCGATCCAGAGGCCGGTATAGGCGCCCTTGTACGCCTCCCGCATGCGTCCCCCTCCGAACAAGTGGGCGACCCGAATCTGCGTAGCAAGCGCGATCGAGAACCCGATCAGGAAGCAGAACGATTCCAGCGTGTTCATATACGTGCGCGCCGACAGCTCCTTGGCTCCGAGCGAGCCGATGAACGTGAAGATGACGAGCTGGGAGAACACCCAGTTGGCCGAGTATACGCCGAGCGGCCAGCCGATCTTCATGACCTCGGAGAACAGTCCGCGGCTCCAGATCTTGATGTCGCCCCACCAGATGCGGCGCTCGAAGGCGAACAGGAACATGTAGAAGAGCAGCGCCGAGGCGAGCAGGCGGCTGACCAGCGTGCTGACGGCGACTCCCGTCAGTCCCCACTGCGGCAGGCCGAAGGCGCCGAAGATGAAGCCGTAGTTCAAGATGATGTGGATGACATTCATGCCGACGGCCGTGTACATCGGTCCCCGCGTGTTGCCGGTGTTGCGGATCGCCGTGCTCAGCGTGCTCATGACGGCGATCAGGATCATGCCGCCGCCGACGATGGAGATGTAGCGGACCGCCATCGGCACCAGCTCCTCGGGCATCTGCAGCACCCGGGCGATCGGCGCCGGGAACAGGATCAGCACCGCGCTCAGCGCCGCGCCGATGAGGACCGTCGCCTTGAGGGCGATAATGGAAATCGTCCGGGCCTCTTCCTCTTTCCTTGCGCCCAGCTTTTGCGCGATCAGGATGCCTGCGCCGCTGGCGATGACCGTGAAGAGAACCGTCATCGCATTGAACAGCTGATTGGAGAAGCCGACGACCGCTACGGCGTCATCGGACACTTTGCTGACCATCAGCGTATCGGCGGCCCCAAGAAGAAACTGCAGGAACAGCTCGATGAAGATCGGCCACGAGAGCGCCCACAGGGAATAATTACGATTTTTCATTTATGCAACCTCCACCCTGGATAACCTGGTACGGATCGCCCGCACCGGGCTGATGAAAGCCCTTACTTCGCCCAAGCCGCCTAACAACCTAACTTATTAAGGATGATGCGGATTACAAGTGAGTATGGAGCTCATTAGTCAAACCAAATTATAAGTGCTATACTCGCTCTGAGGTATCAAGGATGCAACCTTAACTTTCAAAATTCCAACTTCATTTTCATTCCAAGCAAAGGATAGAGTAGCCCATGAATCTGCTTCAGTTCGCTCTTCCGCCGCTCCCCTTCTATATCAGCAGCGGCCATGAAACGCATGGGCCGGGACTGGTCCATGTCGATCGCCGCAACATCGGCGTGTTCGATCTGCTCGCCGTCAGGCAAGGGACGCTGCACATCGGAGAAGAAGACCGCCGTTATGCCCTCGGCGCGGGAGAAGCGCTCATCCTTCGTCCTGACGCCCATCACTTCGGCACTTCCCCTTGCACGGAGACGACCGAGTATTACTGGATGCACTTCGGCCATCAGGGCCATTGGACGGCGACCGACGAGCGGCTGCCGCTCTACCAGAGCCAGCGGGATACGGCCGATTCCTCCGCCAGCGCGGCCTGGAAGATGACCGCGCCGCCATTCTCCGTCCAGGTTCCGCAGCATTCGGTGCTGCTGCAGCCGGAGCAGGCGTTCGAGCTGCTGGAGCAGCTGACGGCCATCACGCAGAGCGGCCATATGGGCGGCGCTCTCTGGCGCCAGCAGATCCTGTTCCAGGAGCTGCTCCAGCAGCTGTCGGCGGCCATCGACGCCCGCTCCACCTCGCCTTCGGCCGCTTGCGCCACACAGGCGGCCGCCTATCTGCGCCAGCATTACGCCGAGGAGATCAGCGCCCGCGAGATGGCCGACAGCCTCAATTTCCACTCCGTCTATATCGCCCGCTGCATGCAAAAGGAGTTCGGCTGCTCGCCGAAGGAGTACCTGCTCCGCTATCGGATCGGACAGGCCAAGCTGCTGCTTCTGCGCACCGACTATCCGGTCTCCCGCGTCGCGGAAGAGGTCGGCTTCAACCAGGCGGCCTACTTCGCCTCCTGCTTCGCCAAGTACGAGGGCATCTCGCCGCGCAGCTACCGGCTGCGGTTCTCGCATGCCTGAGATTCGCTCCGGTCCATCCCAAGCGAGCCCTACGCGGGAACACGTATGAAACCCCAATGAAACCCCAATGAAACCTTGGTTGCACCCAACTGCGCCAATAATTTTGCGCTGGGATAATGGAGGCCGCCGCTTCCGGAATCGCAGCGTTTCCTGGCCTTTTTTGGCATCGCCGCTTGAGCCTGAAACCGGGCTAGATACTTCTACTCGCCGCTTCAGCTTGTGACCGACTAGATGCTTCTACATCGCCGCTTCAGCTTGTGACCGACTAGATGCTCCTACATCGCCGCTTGAGCCTGAAACCGGACTAGACACTTCTACATCGCCGCTTCAGCTTGTGACCGACTAGAGACTTCTACTCGCCGCTTGAGCCTGAAACCGGACTAGACACTTCTACATCGCCGCTTCAGCTTGTGACCGACTAGAGACTTCTACTCGCCGCTTGAGCTTGTGACCGTTGATATTTCTGCTTGGCCGCTTGAGGAGCTCGACACTTCCACTTCCCCCGCTTGAGCTTGAACCAGGCTGGTACCTTTACCTGAGAGGGTTTCAAAATAACGGGGTTGCCCAATTGCAAGCGACCCATCCCCGTTTTGGTCTTGTTCGGTGGTTGTATCGGACATACGTTCCGCTATTTAGGCTTTTTCTTCGTTTTCGTGCCTTTATCGGACATACGATCCGTTATTCCATCCATCTAAATCGGTATTCCAATAATAACGAACAAATAGCGGATCGTATGTCCGATCCGCTTCAATAATGGCCTTTTATCGCAAAATAACGGATCGTATGTCCGATCCGGTTTCCTTTGCCTGAAACAATCCGAACCCCGGCAAGGAACAAGCGCACCTTCAACTTGAGTCCAGCACCTGCACGGCATCCTAACGCCACCCATAATGCGCGCATCCTCGGGCACCGGCAAGCCGTCAATCCCCGGCTATTTCCTCAACGATATCGCGGAGGCAGCTCAGCACCTGCAGCCTAGAGCGGATTCACCTTCACCTGCGAGCCTTTGCCGCTCGTCTGGATGCCGCTTTCCTTGCGGCCGGCTTCCTTCAGATCGGCCAGCAGCCGCTCCAGCACCGCTTTGGCGGCGGCGCCTTCCTTGGCTCCGGACGCCTTGACGACAATCTGGACGGCACTGCCTCCCCGCAGCAGCTTGTCCGCCTGCCGCAGCTTCGTGTCGTAATCATGCTCCTCGATATGCGCGGTGAAGCGAAGCTCCTTGACCTTTTCGCCGCTCTTGCCGCCATGGCTTGGCGCGCCCTTCCCGGCCGTCTTGGCATCTTGGCGAGCCTTGTCCTTGCCCTTCCCTTTCGGTGTCAGGCTGCAAGGCGGCGGGCTGCTCATCAGCGAGGTGCAGACGAGATCCGCTCCGGCCGCCTTCGCCAGCGCCAGCGCTTCCTCCCGGCTGACGACGCCGATCTTCTCTCCGTTCAGTCCTGTCAGCATCACCTCGAATGCTTTGATTTGCTCGTTGATCAATACCGCCATAATCGCCTCTTCACAGCCTCTCTTCCGATCTTATTCTGTTAGCATACCCGGCTGGCGGCCTGCATTCAATCCCGTTCATTTGGATTTCGTCAAATAGAGCACCAGATCGTCATCCACGCGCACCTGGCCGCCGGGCTCGACGGGACGGTTGCCGTACATGACTCCTTTTCCGTCCGGGATATATCCCCGTTTGACGTACAGTCTCTGTGCGCTGCCATAATCCGCATACAAGCCGAATCCGATGCCGACTAGATCCGATTTTGCAAAAACCTGCTCCTCCAGCGCTTCGATCAGCCGGCTTCCGACTCCCTGTCTTCTGAACGGCGGGATGACGTCGAAGTTCTGAATTTCAGGGATTCGGTTCTCGGCAAAGTACGGATAATCCGACTTGAATACCACATGTCCCCATCCTGCGAATTCCTTTTCCTGAAAGGCCAGGAATGTTGCTCTTTCTCCCTTTTGGTTCTCTTCCCAGCAGCGCTCGATGTAATCAAGAGGCTTGCCGACGTCGTGGCCGGTCAACCCTTCATAGATGAGCTCGATGTCCTCCCCTGTCATAGGGCGAATTCCGATACCAGTCTCCATGTTCTGCTTCCCTCCCGCGATCAAACGATTCAGGATCATGTTATCACAATGGCGGCAATTCGATTGGTAAAGAACGACTAAGATCAAACCTTCCTGAACGCTTCCTCTTCCCCGGTAAATAGACAAAAAGACCAGCCGAATGGGCTGGCCCTGACATATATCGGGAAGCAGTTTTCCCTGGAACTCTGTTATTTCATGGAACTCTATTATTTCATGGAACTCTATTATTTCATGGAACTCTATTATTTCATGGAACTCTGTTTTTCCCTGGAACTCTGTTTTTCCCTGGAACTCTGTTATTCCCTGGAACTCTGTTATTCCCCGGACCTCCATTATTGGAACTCCATTATTCCCCGAAGCTCCATTATTTCTGAACAGCTTCTCCCGCAAAAGCGCGCACGTCCAGCGGAGCCGCCATATAAGCCTGAGCAGACTTCACAAACGACTGAAAATGCCCGCTGGCATTATGGGCAGCAACAGCCTCCGTATCCTGCCAAAGCTCGACCATCGTGTACGAATGCTCCTGCTCCGTGCTCTTGAGCAGGCTGTACGAGACATTGCCGGCTTCGGCTCGGGAAGCTTCCACCAGCGCCTCGGCGGCGCTTAGGAACTCGCTCTCCGCCTCGCTTTTCACCTTGATGCCTGCATGGATGATAATCATGTCGGTTTCCTCGCTCTCGTGGCCTGATGCCGTTCCATCCGGGCAATCATGGCCTTGTCTTTCTACGCGTATTCCGCTCCCGCTATGGCTTCACTCAGCCTGCAGCCTCGTCCTGCTGCGCTTACTTCCACTCCGCTACGCGGTCCACAGCCAAGCGGGTCGTCAGCCGGGCTTCCTTGGCCGCGACGCCGACCGAGATCAGCATGACCGGAACATAGCGGTCCTTCTCCATGCCGAATACGTCGGCGATGCGGCTCTTGTCGTAGCCCCCGATCGGGTTCGTGTCATAGCCGCGGGCGCGGGCTGCAAGCATGAGCTGCATCGATACAAGGCCGCTGTCCACCAGAATCATCTCGCGGAAAGCCTGGGCCGGAATCGAAGCGAACAGGCGAGTGTAGTTGGCCATCATCTGGTCCTTCACTTCCTGCGGCAGGAAGCCTCGCTCAACCGCTCCGCCCATGATTTCATCGGCATAATCGAAAGCTTTCATGTCGGCGAAAACGGCAATGACAGCAGACGAAGTGTTGACCTGCGTAGCATTGTTCGGCGCGATCTCGGCCAGAGCCGCTTTCGCCTCCTCGCTTTCAACGACGAGGAATCTCCACGGCTGCAGGTTGACGGAAGATGGAGCCAGGGTCGCTTCCGCCAGAATCTCGGTCATTTCCTCGCGGCTGATTTTGACGGCCGGATCGTATACCCGCACAGAGCGGCGTTCGGAAATGATTTTTTTGTAGTCGTTCGATTTTGTAGATACAGTCATGATTTATCTCTCCCTTGTCTTATCTTCTGTATTTTTATCTCTATCCATCCGTCTTCTTCCCGGAAGCCCGGGTCGCTTTCCAAGCCATGCTTCATTCTAAAAAAATCAGGATGCACCGGCATTACCGGAACGGCTCAGCGCCGTTTCCACCTGCTGCACCTTGTCGCCGAGCTGCTGCAGCATCCGGACAAGCTCAAGCCGCTCCTCCTCGCGGAGACCGGACTGCAGCTCTTCCATGAAGCGGTCCTTCTGTTCCTGGTGGGAGCGCAGACGGCTGTGGCCCTCTTCCGTCAGCTGAACGAGCGTCAGACGATTGTCGCTCTCGCATCGGGTACGGGTGACGAGTCCTTCCGCTTCCAGCTGCTGGACATGGCGGGTGACCGCGGCGGGATCGATCGAGACCGCCTTCTGCAGCTCCGCCTGGCTGATCTGACCGCCGGCCAGCTTGAAGAGCAGCTCGAGCCGATTCGGGCTGATGCCGGCGCAGCGCTCGAACCGGGTCGCGATATGCTTGTTGAGATGAAGGAGCAGACACAACAGATCTTCGGTTCGGCAATTCGGAATGGCAAGAACCTCCTTTCATCGTTTGATGGATCAATGGTTGATGGATCAATGATACAACGGCCAGAGTCGGATTGCAACCATTCCGCATATTCCCGTTTGTCCCGGCTCCCAAAATCCGTTATCCTGATAGGACGACGAACAAGCATTCTCCCCCTGAGGGAAGGCATACATTGGAGACGACATCATCTATGAACGCGAATCTACCCATTCCCTACAAAAAGCCGCTCGGAGCAACCGGACGTTCGCTCCCCTACGCCACTCTCGCCTCCGCGGGAGGAAGTCCCCGGCTCGTGCCGGACAGCGATGCCGACAGCGGCTTCTTCCGCGCGCTCGAGAGCCGCGGCCTGAGCCTGAACGGCCCGCAGATCGAGGCGGTTGATGGAGCCCGGTGAACTCCGTGTCGAAGAATACCCTCA
>NZ_CBRA020000096.1:0-22340 GCF_000469945.2 Paenibacillus sp. P22
GCGTTCATGCGCGGCAGAAAGAAGCGAATAGTGACAGATAACGCTTCCGCCAGCACCTCCAGCCAGCGCTGTGCCGTCGCCTCCCAGGTGTAGCGCTGCTCCACCCGCTCGCGGCCGGCGCGGCCCATCCGCTCCCGCAATTCCGCATCGCGCAGCAGTGTCAGCAGCCGGTCGCAGAGCTCCTGCTCGAGCCGGGCGGGATCGGCCAGATACCCGGTTTCCCCGTCAACGATGATCTCGCGCATGCCCCCGGCGCGGGAGGCGACGACCGGAATGCCGCTCGCCATCGCTTCGACGTTGACGAGGCCGAACGCCTCGCGCGCTCCCGAGGGCACGACGGCGGCATCCGCCGCCAGGAACCAGCTCGGCACTTCCGGATAAGGAACATAGGGAATGAACCGGATATGGCGGGGATAACGCTTGCCCAGCGCCTGCAAGGCGCGGCTGTAGCGGGTCGTCCGGTGCGAGCCGTAGAACGGGCTTCCGACGACGGCGAGCAGTACATTCGGGTGAAGAGCAATGATATCCGGCATGACCCGCAGCAGATGATGGACGCCCTTGAGCGGTATGATCCTTCCCATGAACAGAAGCACGTCCCTGTCCTGCCAGCCTCTCGCCAGTCTCAGCGCTTCCCTGCGCGCGGCTCCCTCCGGCTCCCAGCGGGAAAGAAATCGCGCCGTGTCCACGCCGATATGCACGACTCTCAGCTTGTGCGCGGCCTCGGGAACCCGGCCTTCCACCGTATCCCGCAGGAATTCGCTGTTGACGATGATTTTTTCCGCGGCCGCAAAGCTCCTCTTCAGCCTATCCCTGCTGATGGCTTTCGGTCCAATGAAGGAGGAGGAGTGCAGGTTGATCCATATTCTCGCATCGGGATGGCTCCGCTTCATCTTGAGCGCATAGCCGGGACGATTTTCCACTTCGATGAGATCCGGGCGGAACAGGCGAATCGCTCGGCTTACGCAACGGAGGTAAACGGCCTTGTCGCGGGCGGGAAACCGTTCGCAGCGAACGCCTCCAATCTGTCCGACAGCTCCGAGTCCGGCACCCGAGCGGCCGTAAATCCGCGCTTCCGCTTGCCCCGCCACCAGAGGCGCCATCTTCTCGATAACGCGTTCCACGGAGCTGCTGCCGGCAGAAGGGATGGGAAAGGATCCCGGCGTGACGAAAGCGACCTTCGGCCTCTGCAACTTGCTTCTCCCCTTCCTGCATAAAGCTTGCTGCTTCAGCATATTCTCCGACTGGAGAACCCGAAAGGGCCAAGCGTCCTGCCATGCAGCAGCCTCGTCGTCGTAGGCTTCATCACAAAATCGCCGCAAACCCAAAGGCCGGATGCTGTCCGAGCCTGCGTACCGGACGGCTGATGTCGTTGCAAAGGATGGTTGGGCACTTCTCCATACGGTGAATATATACCCACGAGTATAATATTATCATCCCAATCCAGAACCAGTTCCAGATCGCAGTGGATCGAACTGAGCCAAGGAGGAAACCCAATCATGAGTCCATCCCCAACATCCTTTCCCCGAACCAGCCCTGCATGGAAGCTCTCAACACAATCGCCTTCGCCCTAGTGATCGTCATGAACGCTCTCGCCGTCCTGCTCCCTCTGGGAGGAAAAACGACCAAGGAGCTGTCCGGCCAATACCCGCTTCTGCTCACGCCGCCGGGATATGTCTTCAGCATCTGGAGCCTGATCTACCTGCTCTTGGCCGGTTTCATCGTCTACCAATGGACTCCGCAGGGCAGCTCGCGCAGCAGCGTCCGCTCCATCGGCTTCTGGCTCGTGCTGAACGGGCTGGCCAACTCGGCATGGATCGTCGCCTGGCATTACGAGCATGTCGGGCTCAGCGTCCTCATCATGCTGATTCTGCTCGCGTCCTTGATCGTCCTCTATGCCAAAACACAGCGCCCTTCTTCGAGTGCGGCGGCAGGCGAGCAGCTGCTGGTCCAGCTTCCGTTCAGCATCTACATGGGGTGGATCAGCGTGGCGACGATCGTCAACGTCTCGGCCTGGCTTTACAGCCTGGATTGGGACGGCTTCGGCTGGGGGGATCAGGCTTGGGCTTTGATCGGACTTGCAGCAGCCGCCTTGCTCGGCTTGACCGTCGGCTGGTTTTTCCGGGATCCTTATTATGAGCTTGTCCTCGTATGGGCCTTCATCGGCATTGCCGGGAAGGACGCCCAGCCTGCCGCTGTCTCGACAGCAGCCTGGGTTCTGGCCGCCCTGCTCGCGGCATGGGCCGTCCTTCAAGCCGTCCGCCGCTATCGCTTCCATTCGTTGAAATAACTCCCTCAAACCTCCGATTTCATTGCTTTGTCCATGCGGATGTGGCACACTAGTCGGGACGGCCTATGCCGGCATAGGTCCGCTAGAGCAGCGGACCGAGACTGCCGCATGGGCTGACAGCGAAAGGACGTGAAGAGCGGAGGCATGTGGACCTGGTTATTCCGCCATATGACGGAGCTCGGATCCCGCAAATGGATTTCCCGCCTGACGGGAAGCTTTGCGAAATCCAGAGCCAGCCGGGGATTTATCCCCCGTTTTGCCCGCACGTACGGCATCCGTACCGAAGAAGCGGAGCGAGCAATCCAAGAATACGCGACATTGAATGAGTTTTTCACCCGCAGGCTGAAGCCCGGCATGCGCCCCGTGGACGATACCGCGGACATGGCGGTAAGCCCGGTCGACGCGCTTGTGACGGGAGCCGGCCCTATCCAGGACGGCACGATGCTGGGCATCAAGGGGCAGGACTATACGGTCGAGGAGCTGCTCAACGGCTCGCCCCGCATCCAGAATTATCGCAACGGCTATTATGCGGTTCTTTATTTGAGCCCGACCGATTATCACCGCATCCATGTGCCGGCCGACGGCGTCATCGTGGAGCGGGAGCATCTGCCTGGACGCGTGTATCCGGTGAACGAATTCGGCCTCACGAGAATGCGCCGCGTGCTGAGCCGCAACGAGCGGCTTGTGACGTACATGACCCACAATGGCGGCGAGATCGCCATCGTCAAGGTCGGCGCGCTCAACGTCAGCAGCATCCGGTACACCGAGCCTCAGACCGCCGAAGTCCGGCGCGGCGACGAGCTGGCCTACTTCGAGTTCGGCTCCACCGTCGTCCTGCTGTTCGAGGACGGCACGTTCGAGCCCCGTACAGACCTGGCCGTCGGCCTCAAGGTCAAGATGGGCGAACAGCTCGGCAAGCTGTCATCAACCTGAATGAACGTCAAAAAGCCGCTCCGCTTACGGATTCTCATCCGTGCGGAGCGGCTTTTTGAAGCGGATGGCTTGCGCGCAGATTAGACGCAGGCCGAGAAGAACGCTCAGATCCAGAATGTCGGATACCTTCGATTCGGATCCAGATTATTCACTACCAATGCGGCCAGCACGATGACGATAGACCCGATCAGCACCGGCATGACGAGGAAGCTCCATCCGCTGCCGGCCATGATGACGATCAGCGGATCGGCCCCGGCTGGCGGATGCGTCGTGCGGGTCAGCATCATGAGGCCGATCGCAAGCCCTACGCCGGCAGCCATGACCCATACGCCCCCATGGAACAAATGAGACAGGATCAGACCGATCAGGGTCGACAGCAGATGGCCGCCGACAATATTTCGGGGCTGCGACAAAGGCGCGTCCCAGACGCCGAACGCAAGCACGCAGCTGGCCCCGAACGAAGCCATGAGCCACGCCGACGAGGAGGCTTGCGTGAGCAGGGCGAGCACTGCGATTACGGCAAAACCTCCTGCGGCGCCGATGGCGGCATTTCTGGGGCTTGCCTTCAACGCGCTTCTCCCGCCGCCCTTCATTTTGGACCAAAAAGTTCCCGCTTCCATTGCACACCTCGCTTAAAATCACCATTGCCTCGTCATATGGTTATATTTGAATCCGATTCCCCTGTCAATCTATCATCCCCTTCCTTTATATAGGAGACAAGGAGACCGCCCGGCAAAAAAAACGCCCTGAACCGGTAATCCCGATTCAGGGCGTGCGCATGACCTTATACCGCCGTCAGCTTGACGACCATGCTTTTGAAATCGCCATGCAGCAGGGGAAGCGGAATGCCGTGATGCATGAGCCTGTCTCCGGCCAACGCGTCCTCCGCCGCTCCCGGCAGCTTCGCAGCGGCTGCTTCGGCATCCGCCGCCGTCTGCAGCTCTGCTACCCGGTAGGAAGCGTCCGGATCCAATCCGGCCAGCCGAAGCCTGCGCAGCGGAGCGTTCGGCTCCGCCAGCGTCCGGAACCAGAATACGACCGCTTCGCGGCGGTCCTCCGATACCATCATCCAGGCCGTCTCGTTGCTCTGGAACGGACTTTTCAGCCGGTACAGATCGCCGGTCTGAATCAGGCCGCGCAGCTCCTTGTAGGCCGCTACCTGTCTCTTCACGATCTCTTTTTCCTGCTCGCCGAATTTGGTCAGATCGAGCTCGTAGCCGAAGTTGCCCGACATCGCCACATCGCCGCGCATTTCCAGCGAAGCCGTCCGTCCGACCTGATGGTTGGGCACGTCCGATACATGCGCGCCGATCGAGCTGACCGGATAGACCATGCTCGTGCCGTACTGGATTTTAAGCCGCTCGACCGCATCCGTATCGTCGCTCGTCCACGTCTGCGGCATGTAATGCAGCATCCCGGGATCGAAGCGGCCCCCTCCTCCGGAGCAGCTCTCGAACAGGACGTCCGGGAAGGCGGTCACGATGCGCTCCAGCAGCTCATACAGGCCGAGCATATAGCGGTGGGCGACTTCCATCTGCCCTTCCGCCTCCATGAGCGCAGAGCCGATCTCCGTCATGTTGCGGTTCATGTCCCATTTGACATAAGTGATCGGACAGCTTCCCAGAATGCCGCTGATGGCCTCGAACAGGTAGTCCCTCACATCCTGGCGGGACAGATCGAGAATGAGCTGGGAGCGCCCTTCCGTGCGTCTGCGGCCTGCGGCATGCAGGCACCAGTCCGGATGCGCCTCGTACAGCTCGCTCGCCGGAGAAATCATCTCCGGCTCGAACCATAGGCCGAACTGCATGCCGTGGCCGTTGACGCGCCGGACGAGATCCTCCAGGCCGGCCGGAAGCTTGGCGCGGTCCACGACCCAGTCGCCCAGCGAGCTGTTGTCGCTGTCCCGCTTGCCGAACCAGCCGTCGTCGAGCACGAACAGCTCGATGCCGAGCTCGCTCCCCGCCTTCGCGATCGCCTCGATCTTCTCCGCGTTGAAGTTGAAGTAGGTCGCCTCCCAATTGTTGACGAGGATCGGGCGGGGCTGATCGCGGAACTTGCCGCGGCAGAGCCGGGTGCGGTACAGGCGGTGGTAGGTCCTGGACATGCCGCCGAGTCCTTCGGAGGAATAGACCATGATCGCCTCGGGCGTCTGGAAGCTCCCGCCGGGCTGCAGCCGCCAGGAGAAATCAAACGGATTGATGCCGATGCTTACCCGGGTCATCCCGAATTGATCCACTTCCGCTCCGGCCAGGAAGCTGCCGCTGTAGACGAGGCTGAAGCCGTAGGCTTCTCCCTGTTCTTCCCCCGTATCCGCCCTGACAAGCGCGGCGAACGGATTCTGCTGATGGGAGCTCGACCCGCGGCGGCTTTCCAGGGAAGTCGCCCCGGCCGCGACCGGCCTGCGGACGACATGCCGCTCCCTTGTCCACGCGCCGGACAGATACACGAGTTCATAGTCCTGCTCATGGAAATCGACGCTCGCGCTCAGCGCCCGGAGAATCTTCAGCGGCTTGGCGGACGCATCCAGCTGGAGCCGGGATGAACGGGCCAGGACGCCGGCATCCTTGAACACGGTGTAGGAGAGAATGACATTGAGCCCGGAGTAGTCGTCGCGCAGGACCAGCTCCAGCGTGTCGGCTTCATCTTCCGATTCGGCATAGACAGCAGGCAGCCCCTCCAGACCAGGCTTGCCCTTGGAGATCGAGTACGAATCGTAGCGCAGCTCCGTGATCCGGGTCCCGTCTTCAAGCTGCACCTGGTAGGCCGGAGCGCGGAAGTCGCCCGTTCCGTACTGGGGATATTCCTGCGGCAGCGCGTCCAGGGAGATCGTCCGGTCCTCCGGGAACGGAGTCGGGGAGAAGGAAGCTCTCTCGACCCTGCTCAGCATGCTCTCGAAACCCGCTTCGTCCCGGAGACGGCGGCCCCAATACAGATGGAGAGGGAAGCCGTTCAAAATTTGAATGACATAGCTCATCTTGCTGGAGTAGAGATGAAAAACGTGTTCCTTTTCGTGGTAGGTTACCGGCATGTCTGAGTCTCCTATTCGATTGATTTCGATGCTGCGCCGCAGCTTTCGCGGACGATGAGGCGGGTATTGACCATGAGCTGCAAGGAAGCCTCCCGGCCTCCGAGACGATCGAGAAGCAGATGGACCGCAGAGCGGCCGATCTCTTCCGGGAAGGCTTGGACGGTCGTCAGAGGGGGCTGGAGATACCCCGATATGTCCATGTCGTTGAAGCCGACGAGCGCCATCTCCTCCGGCACCCGGATTCCCCGTTCCTGCAAAGCCTTCAATGCTCCCACGGCGATCGGGTCGCTGCTCGCAAAGCAGGCTGTGGGCCGCTCCCCCGAATCCAGCAGGCTTTGCATCGCCGCATAACCGCCGGCCGGGCTCCATGCCGCCGTCCGTATCCACTCCTGGCGCAGCAGCCCCTTTTCCTTCATCGTCCGTTCGAACTGGATTCTCCGGAAGTCATGGCGAACAGGCGGCTCCGGACTTGCGCTCATGCGGACCGGGTACTCTTCTCCCGCCAGTAGGCCGATTTTGTCGCGGCCAAGCCCCAGAAGATGCTCCAGCACGCCATTGACGGCTCCTTCAAAATTCAGCCGGACGCTGTCATGCCTGCCGTCGTCGAAGTGATTGTTGACGAGCACCAGCGGCGCTCCCGGAGGAAGGAGGCGCTCCAGATCGTCCGGCATGAAGCTGCCTGCCGCGATCCAGCCGTCGACTCCGGATAGATCCGGCTCATCTCCGCCCGTATAACGCTGGACGACAGGCTGAGGCAGGCCCAGCTCCTCCGTGCGCAGCTCCATTCCTTTGCGGATGAGCGAGAAGTAGGAATCCTGCTGCTCGTCATCCGAAGACAAAGTCAGCAGCAAGCCCAGCCGCTTCCGGGACGCTGTCGACTCTTCCCGGAGCTTTTTCATCTGCCGCGGCTTGTAGCGCAGCTTTTCGGCGGCGGCAAAGACGCGCCGCCTCGTCTCTTCGCTTACGGAAAGCGCAGCGTCATAGTTCAGCACCCGGGATACGGTGGCGGCGGATACCTTTGCTTCGTCGGCAATTTCTTTTAAAGTGGCCATATACGCACATCGCTTTTAGTAAATTTTTTAGTAAATCTTTACGCAATACTTTACCAAAGATAGAGGGCGGTTTCAATCTCTTCTTTCTCCCGGTCAACAGCGGATCGGACGGAAATCAGGTCAAGCTTGACGGCTGTCTTCCCCATTCCCCGCAATCCCGCTCCACTGTTCGGCGACAGCCTGCATGCCTTGGGCGATCTCTTCCTCCTCCAGGTGGGCAAAGCCGAATAGAGCGAAGCGCTTGTCCTTATTTCCTCCAGGCTCGCCCGCGAAATAGCTGCTCCCGTCATGCCAGGCGACTCCCCCTTTTCGGCAGCTCTGCAGCAGCCGGTCGTAATCGGCGCTGCTGCCCGTCCATTCCGCATATTGATGCAGTCCTGCATCGGAGGGGCGGAAGCGGAACGGAGTTCCCTCCAGCTCGTCGAGTCCCCGGTGGAGAGCTGCCAGCCTTCGTTTGTACTGGCGTTTCATCCTCCTCAGATGCTTGGCATAAGAGCCTTCCGCGATGAAGCGGGCCAGCGCCATCTGCTCCAGCTGCCCGGAAGCGTAGGGTTCATAAAACGCTTTCGCCTGGGCGAGCCTGGGAGCCATCCAGGACGGGACGACAGCGTAGCCGATTCTCAGCCCGCTGTACATCGTGCGGGAGAAGCTTCCCAGATAGATGACCCGCCCGTTGCGGTCCATCGCCTTGAGAGGCTCGCCCAGCCTTCCCGAATAGCGGAACTCGCTGTCGTAATCATCCTCAATGATAATCGCGCCGCGGCGCTCCGCCCAAGCAAGCCATTCCTTCCTTCTCCCGGCGGACAGAACCGTCCCGGTCGGGAACTGGCGGTTCGGCGTCAATGCCGCTATCGCAGCATCCCAGTCGCCAGGAATCGCTCCGCATTCATCCACTGCCGCCTGAATGAGCTCGGCCCCGGTTACGGAAGCCGCTTCCCGGATGCCGCCATAACATGGATATTCCAGCACGATGCGCCGGCCCGGCTCGGCCAGAATTTGAAACAGCAAGGCCAGCCCCTGCTTGGAGCCGCTCGTCATGACAATCTCCTCCGGAGAAGCGGCGATTCCCCTCTCCATATAGAGCATAGCGGCCACAGCTTCCCTGAGCCGGAATAGGCCGGAGCCGGGGATCTCCCTGTAGCCGTCAGGAAGATTTTCCTGCATGCATTCCCGAACGGCGGCATGAAGCGCGACCTTCCATTCCTTTACGGGAAACAGGCGAAAATCGGTCTGTCCCGACTGGAACAGCTGCTGACCGAACGTACGGCCTGCTTGCTGGGATTCAGGAGCAAAAGGAGGAGGGCCTTCTTTGTCCGCTTTCAATTCGTCCAGCCTGTTGAACCATGTCGACAGCAGCTCGGAGGGCTGCTCCACGCGCTCCGGCCTTGCCGAAGGATAAGGGATCCGCTGCGAAACATACGTGCCGCTGCCCCGCTCTCCCTGAATGTAGCCTTCCGCATACAGCATGTCATAGACCTGAGTAACCGTCCCTCTCGATATTCCGTACAGCTCGGCAAGAGAACGGGAGGATGGAAGGCGTTCCCCTTCCTTCAGCTGTCCGCTCCGGACGGCATCGCGCAGCGAATCGTACAGAGCCGCTCTTTTGCTCCCGGATTGGAGGAAATAACGTTCAAAAGCCAACCGAATCTCCATGCCTCTTCCTACTCCTTGTCAAGTGGTCTATTTGAATGGGCTTTAATTGGATCTTATCTTGTATCCACTTTAGTTGTAATGTTCAGCTAGAGCAAGCCGCACGGCTTCTTTTTCACCCTGCTTCCGAAATGGACTTTGCCTCTGAAAGCTTGCGGTCCAAGGCCGGGATGAAACGGCAGGACAGACTTAACGAGGGGGAATAGACAATGAGAAGGAAAGAATTCGATCAAAGCCGCGATCAGATCGAGCTGGAGGCTTTCTTGAAGGAGATGACATTCGGCTTCATGGCCAGCATCCGGCCGGACGGAACTCCGGGAATTACGCCGCTTAATTTCGTGTACCACAAAGGAAATCTGTACTTCCATGGGAGCAGGGCAGGGGAAAAAATGAAGAGTATCGCGGCTTCCGGGGAAGTCAGCTTCTGCGTGGCCAAGGAATACGCCCTGATCCCTTCCTATTTCTCGGATCCGCTCCTCGCTTGTCCGGCTACAGCCTATTTCAAATCGGTCCTTTTGCGGGGAACGGCGGCTCCGCTGGACAATCTGGAGGAGAAAGCCGAAGCGCTGGAAGCGATGATGGCCAAGCTGCAGCCCGATGGCGGCTACAAAACGATTAGCGCCGAAGATCCCGACTACATTCCTCGCCTCAAAGGCGTTGCCGTCGTCAAGCTGACCGTCTCTTCCCTGTCCGCCAAATTCAAATTCGGTCAGAATCTTGCGGATGAGGAACGGGAGGATGTTGCACTTAAGCTGGAGCGGCGCGGCTGCCCGTTCGATCATGAAACGGCATCGCTGATGCGGCATTATGCCCCGGGAAATAATGAGAGCTCCAGGACTAGAGACGGTATTTCCCTCATGAGGTCTATGCCTGGAAGAATGGAAGCCTGACATCGATAGACAAATGAATTCAATGGATCGATCAGAGAATGAAGCCTGCCGACCCGTTCGAAAAGAAATGAAGCTAAAACCCATTCCCGAAAGTCGCAGAATTAGAGAAAAGGTAACCCTTCAGCTTCTGTTCTTGTCTAAAGAACAAAAAAAAGTGCGCCCCTGCCATCGCGAGATGACAGAGGCGCACTTTGTTCATGATTGGAGCTTAGGAAGCTTGGAGCAGGCGGGAGATGATGACAGCCGCTTGCGCACGGTTGGCGATGCCTTTCGGTGCGAACTGGCTGGCGTCAACGCCGGTCAGAATGCCCGCATCGGTAAGCTGGGCAACCGATTCCTGAGCGTAGGAAGCGATTTTGCCTTTGTCCTTGAATTTGGACAGAGCGGCGTTTTTGTCGACCTTGGCAAGCTCATGCTGAAGCTTCAGAGCATTCGCAGCCATGATCGCCATTTCTTCACGCGTAATTTCACGGTTCGGCTCGAATTTGTTGTTGCCGGTTCCCTTCACGATGCCGGCTTTGACAGCCGCTGCGATCGCTTCGGTATACCAAGCGTCTTTCTTGACGTCCGTGAACGTTGCCGTTCCCGCATCGTTCAGGCCGTAAGCGCGAACGAGCATCGTGATGAACTCGGCGCGGGTCAGGTTTTTCAGAGGAGCGAATTTATTTGCGTCTACGCCCTTCAGAATGCCTTTTGCCACGAGTTCTTCGATGGCGGACTTAGCCCAAGCGACGTTGCCGAGGTCGGTGAATGCAGGCACCGGAATCGGAGTCGCGCTCGGTGCTGGCGTCGCGGATGGCGCCGGTGTTGCGGATGGTGCAGGCGTTGCGGATGGCGCAGGCGTTGCGGATGGTGCAGGCGTTGGTACAATTACCGGAGGCGTCGTTGTTCCCGAACTCTTGATGTTCGTAATCCGACCTTCAATGGAAGCCGTTACCGCGCCTTTTTTGAACTTGGTGAGAATGTAATCGTAGAAGCCTTTCAAGTCGCTGTCGCCTACAACTTTGTTCGATGCCTGCGTCAGGACTTTGTAGTTGTCCCCGCCGGCAGCCATGAAGTCGTTGACTACAGCTGTGTACGTTTTGTTCGGATCGAGCTGCGTTCCATCTGCCAGAAGCAGGCTGGTTACACGGTTTTCGACAGGCAGACCGAAGTCGGCGATATATTTCAGGCCGGAAATCTGCAGCGTCTTCGTGTTCGGTGTTCCGTCAGCGTTCAAAGCCCATTGTTGTTGAAGCAGGGTTTTGACTTGGGCGCCAGTCAGAGACAGCTTCACGAGCATGTTGCCGAAAGGCTGTACCTTCGCCAGGTCGCCGTAGGTGATCGAGCCTTTCGGCAGGTCGGCGCGGATGCCGCCCGGGTTCATGAACGCGAAGTCCGCAGGACCATTGGATCCTTCGAATGGAGCGTTGCGCATAGCGTCTGCAATCAGGTTGCCCAGCGAGGATTCGCTGTTGTAGGCATCCGTTCTCGTGATGGAGCCGTCCGTCGTGCCTACGGATTCCGTCAGTTCAGGATGCTTGTCGACGTACTTCTTGATCAGAGCGGCAGACTCGGCATCCGGAGTAACGCCTTCTTGGAAGGTTGTCGTTACGACAGCGGATTTCTCTTTGACATCGCCCGTCTTGTAGTCGATAACGAGCTTGATGTCTTCGTATGCGGAACCGTACGAGTAGGCTTGTACGACCAGCTTGCCGTTGATGACTTGGTTGGCATAAGCGTGATCGTCGCCGGCTACGATGACGTCGATCGGGGAGTTCGCAGGAAGCGCGTTCGCCAGATCCACAGCCTCGCCGACTGTAGTCGTCGTGCCAGCCGTCGTCGTCGTTTTGGCCGGGTCATGAGCCAGGACGATGATGGTTTCTACGCCTTGAGCCTTGAGCTCGGCAGCATATTTGTTCAGAGCTTCGACTTCTTCAGAAGCGGAGAGGAAAGATACTCCAGCCGTACCCGATGGGGATACCTTGCTAGGCGTTGCTTTCGTTACCGTACCGATGAAGCCGATTTTCACGCCGCCAACTTCTTTGACTACATAAGGAGTGATCAGCGGTTTTTTGGTCGTGTTGTCGATGACGTTCGCGTTCACGTAGTCGAAGTCGACGCCGCTGTGCACGATTTTGTCGTTTTTAGGATCTTTGCCGCCGTACAGCTGGGCTTTCAGCGCATCGATCCCTTGGTCGAACTCATGGTTGCCGAGGGAACCGACGTCGAACTGCATCATGTTGAGCCATTCCAGGGTCGGCTTGTCGCGCTCGAGAGCGGATACCGGAGCGGATGCGCCCACGGAGTCGCCGTTGTGGAAGAGGATGGAGTTCTCGTACTTAGCGCGGGCATTTTTCAGGTATGTGGCCAGGATCGGCGCCGTACCTGCCGCTTTGTTGCTCACGGTGGAGACGGTGTCCAGCTGTCCGTGCAGATCGTTGATGCCGAGCAGATGGACTTCAACGTCTTTTGTCGGAGCCGGAACGGCCGCTTTCAGACGATCCAGCGTGAAGATGCCGAAGCTGGAAGCGTCCATCGTGTTCGTGTAGGATACTCCCTGCGGAAGCACATCGGCTGCTTTAGGAGCCGAAGTGAACGTAACCTTCACGTTGCCGTTGATAGGCAGGATCGACCAGTTGCCGTCGGCGGAAGGGTTCACCGTGCCTTGCTTCTCGATGTATTCCATCAGAACTTCACGGTTCTCTTTTTGGGTGTCGAGAATCATGTCGGCTCCCTTGACGCCCGGGAAGTTGCCGCCGCCGCTTGCGCGGTAGTTGTTCGTCACGACGATGAATTCCTGGTTCGGGTCGACCGGCTTGCCTTCGAACGTCAGGTCGACGACGCGGCTGGAGTTCGCGTTGGCGATCGAGCCGTCCGGGTTGTATTTCGCCGGTTTCGTCACGTCGTATTTGTAGTTGACGCCATCGATGACATCGAAGTTGTAGACGGCGAATTTGGAGTTCAGAATCGGCTGGGCAGCCGATTTGCGCGGGCTGATCGTGTTGAACGCGCCTGCGCTCATGTCCAGCCAGTCCTTGATGACGGAGCCTTTGACCTTGATCGCCTTGAGCGTGTTGTCGTACAGGTACAGGTCGCTCGCGCTGCGGATCGTCAGGTCGCCCTGGCTGATATCCGTATATTCCGAAGGGCCGTTGCGGCCGGCTTTGAACGGCGCTCCAACGCTCAGAATCGGCAGATTCTTAACTTCAGCCGAAATGTCGGCGTTGCCGGCCAGCTCATTTTCGACGAACCACTTCTGGGCGTTCGTCACGATTTGGACAGTCGGATCATCCTGCACCATGGCGAAGAAGCTGTTCATCGGAGCGGAAGTCGTTCCGAGCTTCTTGCCGGTGTAGTCGATGGTCGCTTGGTGAGCGGCGCCAACGGCATCCTGGACGGCTTTGTCCGGCTCGACCGTAGGAACGTTCACCGTCTTGCCGGCGGAGTCCTTGTCGGTTTTGTAGATGGAGCGGGTCTGGGCTTTGGAAGCCGCTTTGTCGACCGCCCATTTGCCGTCGCCAGCAGGAACCACCTTGAGGTTGATCAGGCCGAGGTACGCGCCTCCGAAGCCCGCTTGTACGGCCGGTGTGCCGTTGATGCGGCCGTTGACATTGTCGACGACGGCTTTGGAGTTGTTGTAAGGCAGCTTCGTATCGGGATCGATGAAGCTCGCATCCAGCGCGCCTGTCGTCGGGAAGACCTTATGGGAGTGGGAGAACGTGACTGCATCGATGCCCGCGACTTTCGTCAGGGCGTTGATAGCATTCTCCTCCATTTGGCCTTCGGTCGAAGTCGCATCGAAGCCCGAATGGGCCATGGCGACGACAACGTCAGCCTCGTTGTTGTCCCGGATTTCCTTGGCGAACTTCGCAGCCGTTTGGGAAATATCCTTCGTTTTCACTTTTCCTTCCAGGCTGACCTTGTCCCACTCCATGATTTGCGGAGTTACGAGGCCGATCAGGGCGACGCGGATCGTTTGATCCATGCCGTTCGCGTCCTTGACATGCTTGTCCAGCACGACGTAAGGCTTGAATGCGTTCTGATCGTTGCTGTCGTCGCCGTCGTGATCGTCGATATAGATATTGGCGTTGACGTACGGGAAGTCTGCGCCAGGGAGGGTGTCGTATTTCGGATTGTACTGGCCGATCGTGCGCTCCAGGAAATCAAGGCCATAATTGAACTCATGGTTGCCGAAGGTAGCGGCGTCGTAGCCCATGGCGTTCAGAGCGGCCATCATCGGATGGATGTCCGTCGTATTGTCCGGAGTAAAATCGGAATGCTGGGCTACATAAGTACCCAGCGGCGTTCCTTGAATCAGGTCGCCGTTGTCCAGCAGCAGATTGTTCGGGAATTCGGCGCGGGCATTCTTGACGAGCGTTGCTGCACGGTCAAGACCTACCGTGAGGGAAGGCGCGTTTTTGAAGTAGTCGTAGCCGTACACGTTGGTGTGTACATCCGTCGTGCTCAGCAGTGTCAGATCGACTGGCGCGGCTGCGGCTGCGGCATGAGCCTTGCCCGTCGTCAGAACGCCTGCCCCGATGACCTGCGCGGACAGCACGGCGGCTGCCAGCACGGAAGCGGTCGGCTTGTTCCATTTCGGCTTCCAATTCATAGAAATATGAGTCCTCCCTTATTGTTTCGTACTTCGACATTATAGCAGTCGAAGAAAAACGAAAATCATAGAAAGCATAAATTATTCCTAAAGGTTATGTAAAGAAAAATATCATGAAGGACCGAAGAAAGTTGTAAGCGCATAAACATGCATGAATTAGTTTGTAAATTTAATGGGATCAATTCCGTTATCACTGGTCGAAAAGAACGTGCCGGCTATGTGCAAAAAACCTTGCAGCGTCCAATGGACGTTGCAAGGTTCAATGGGGCGCTGCCGTCCCGGGGATGCCGCCAGGTTCAAATGCGGTGCTGACGACCGGGGGATGCCTGAAGGCTCAAGGGCGACATGCCGTCTACGAAGTCACTGGCGCGATACAGTCCGATGTTCAATTTAGTTCAGAACCGATACGGCCCCCTCCTCGCCCTCACTTTGTTCCATTATAATGGTAACGCTTTGAACCCCCGAATTCCCGAGCAGCCGGATACGCGCTCCGCGACCGTCATCCGGTCCGGGAGACGCTCCGTTGATTGTTGCCCGGCTTTTCGAGGCGGGCAGGCGATGCGGGTTCAGGACGCGGATCTCCGTCCGCGATCCGCCATGGCGGTAGGTGAGGCTTACGGAAGGCCAATCCGCCGGAAGGCATGGCTCGATGATCAGCTCATCTCCCTCGCGCCTCAGACCGAGAATCCATTCCAGGCCCGCCTGGTACATCCAGCCGGAGGCGCCCGTGTACCAGGTCCATCCCGCCTTGCCTCCGTAGATGTCCGTCGTATAGACATCCGCGGCCATGACGTAAGGCTCTCCGCCATATCTTCTGACATCGCCCGGCGACTTGGCATGGCTGACCGGATTCAAGAGCCGGAACAGGTCCGCCGCCTTGTCGCCTTGACCCAGCTTGGCCCACGCCACGATGCTCCAGATGACGCCATGCGTATACTGGGCGCCGTTCTCCCTAAGGCCCGGCGGATAGCCTTGAATATAGCCGGGGCTTGGATGCGTCTTGTCGAACGCGGGAGTAAGCAGGCGCGCAAGCATCAGATGGCGGTCGACAAGCTCGCGGTCGAACGACCGCATAGCCATGGCAGCGCGATCCGGCGGAGCTCCGCCGGAAATGACCGACCAGGACTGCGCGATCGCGTCGATGCGGCATTCGGCGCTGCGGCTGGAGCCCAGCCAGGCGCCCTCGTCGGTGCAGGCGCGCCGGAACCACTCGCCGTCCCAGGCATGCTCGTTGATCGCGCCTGCAATCCGGGTCCGCTCCTTGCGGTAATGGGCAGCGCGCAGCTCGTCCCCGCGGCGCTCGCAGACGGCGCTGAATTTCTCCAATACGACGCAAAGGAACCAGCCCAGCCATACGCTTTCGCCGCGGCCCTCGTCGCCGACCGAGTTCATGCCGTCGTTCCAGTCGCCGATTCCCATCAGCGGAATGCCGTGACGGCCGGAAGTGAGGCCTTTGTCGATGGCCCGGACGCAGTGCTCGTACAGCGTTCCCTCCCGGCCCGAAAGAACGGTCGCTTCGTACCTCTCATGCTCCTCGGGTCCGAGCGGGGAGCTTGCGATGAATGGCGCTTTGTCGTCGAAAACATCCCAGTCCCCCGTATGAACGGCATAACGCGCCGATGCGTATGGAAGCCAGAGCAGGTCGTCGGTATACCGTGTCCGGATTCCCTTATGCGTTTCTTCATGCCACCAATGCTGGACATCGCCCTCCTCATATTGGTGGGAAGCGTTCAGCAGCAGCTGCCGGCGCGTCAATTCCGGCATGGCATGGAGCAGCGACATCGAATCCTGGAGCTGGTCGCGGAAGCCGTATGCGCCTCCCGCCTGGAAGAACGCCGTCCGCGCCCACACGCGGCAGCTGAGCGCCTGGTACAGAAGCCAGCCGTTCATCAGCAGGTTCATCTCCTTGTCCGGCGTCTCCACGACCGTCTGCTCCAGCTTCTCCTTCCAGAAGGCGGCTGAAGCCGGCTCCACGGCCAAGCAGCTGTCGGGACTGCGGTAGCGCTGAGCCAGCTCCAGCGCCTCCTGCCTGCTGGCGCCTGCTCCCAAGGAGAGATAGACAGTCCGCGCCTCTCCCGGCGCCAGCGTCAGGGCAAGCCGGACGGCTCCGCAGCTGTCGGCGAAAGCGCCGGTATCGCCGCTAAGAGCCGCGCTTCCCATTCCTGCCGGACAGTATACCGTATGGCCGCTGCCGATGAACTCCTTGCGATTGGCCGTGAAGCTGATGTCTTCATCGAGGTTTCCCGTCCGGTCGGAGCTGATCCTCAGGAAAGCCGACGCTTCCCGGAATGTATCCTGGTACGCGTTTCGCGCAAGCAGCGAGCCGGATTCCTCGTCCCATTCCGTGACGATATAGGAGGCCGAGGAATCCCGGCTCACTCCAAGCACCCAGCTGCACATGCCGGTCACGGACAGCCGGCGGCTCCGATCGCTGTCATTGGTCAACTTGACTGCGGTCAGCTTGACGGAGTCGGAAGGATGGACAGAGACGGATATGGACTGGCTCAGCCCTTCCATCGCCGTCTCGAAACGGCTGTATCCGCGTCCGTGAGCGACACGGAATTCCCGCGTATCCGAGGGGGATGGAAATGCCGTCCAAAAACAGCCCGACTCCTCGTCGCGAACGTAGGCGAGCTCGCCCGGAGGATCAAGAACAGGATCGTTCGACCAAGGGGAAAGCTTGAATTCACGGCTGTTGCTCCACCAGGTATAGCCCGTCCCCCGTTCGGTCACGAGCGTTCCGAAGGAAGGGCCCGCGATGACGTTGCTCCACGGCACGGCCAGCGGCTCGCCCGGCTTGAGCCGGATGACGTACTCGCTGCCATCCGCGGAAAAACCTCCCCAGCCGTTGAAAAATTGAAGCTCTCCGGCTTCCGGAGCCAGCGGGAGCGCCGTCACGCAGGCCTTTCTCCGCGTCTGCAGCGAAGCCTCGTCCCAGCCTCCCGCACCGGCTTCCTTCACCTCGCTGTCTGTCTCGCCGGCTTGAACCCCATCATCGCCGGCGGTCCGTTGCGGACGGCTGCGCAGCTGGGCTCCGATGCTCGGTCCCCCCGCATCAAGAGCGACCCGAGAGGAAGCGACCAGCAGGTCGAGGCTCTCCCCGGAGAGCTTGGCCGCATCCAGCGGATACAAGCCGCCCCCTACGGAATAAGGAGGATAGGACACCGCGGCCTGCACGGATGCCGAGAGGGCATGGTGGAGCTCCTGCTGGTAGCCTTCGCTGCTCTCGTTCAGCAGCACCAGATCGCTAGCGATGCCCAGTCGCCGCAAGTATCCGTGACCGTCAATGATTCGATTCGCAAATCCAAGCTGCGACAGATCTCCGATACGGAGCAGCATAATGGGAAGATCTCCGGATATGCCCATGCTCCATAATCCCGGCTGGCCGGACTTGTTGCGCCGGATGGCTTCAGCCCGCTCGCGTCCAAGAGGCGGGACATAGAGCAGCCTGGCCGCCAAAGTCTGCATCGCCGCCGCATCCGCAGGCTGCAGCCTGTGCTGCCGCAGCGAAATTCCCGCAAGCGTCCAGGCCAGGTCGGCCGCCTTGTCCATGCGCGGGATGCCGCGCAGCTCGCGCACCATCTGCAGCGCCTCGCCGCGCGAGCCGGCCATGCCGCTCACAGCCTGAAGCACAGCCTGCTCTCCCGGTTGAAGCGTCAGCTTGCGGCGCAGCACAAACGCGGGATCCAGCACAGCTCCTGTCGTTCCGCTGAGCCGTTCTCCGGCGCTCCGCGGAGCGGCGAGAGAATGGCCGCGGCCGATGAACTTCGCCCGGTCCGTTTCATATTCAAGCGGAGCCGACTGGTCTCCATCGACAATCAAGGCATGGACGCCCCAAACCTGCTTCTCTTCGGGCGAGCGGGGCCGCCGGAAGGCGAGCAGCGCGCCGGTATCGCCGTCATAGGATGTTTGGACGAACAGCTTGCTGAATGCGGGATGAGCGTCGTCGACGGCCGGAGGAGCAAGCGCCAGCTCCAGGTAGGTCGTGATTTCGAGCAGGCGCGGCTCCCGGCTTTCATTCACCAGCCGGATCAGCCGGATCTCCGCCGGGTGCTCGGGAGCGGCGAATACCTCCATGACGGCGGCGACACCGCCTTCCTTGCGGGAAAACACCGCCTTATCCAAGCCGAAGCTGGCGGAGGCTCCTTCCCCTTCGGAGCCGACGGGATAGAAAGAAGGCGACCAGAACAGTCCGCCTGTAAGATCCCGGATATATACGGCCGGTCCGTGCGATTCCGTGAGAGCATCTTCGCGCCAGCGGGTCATGTTCACGCCGCCGCTGCGGATGAAGCCGCTGCCTGCCGCCGTCACGATCGTCGTGAAGGAGCCGTTGGACAGCACGTTCACCTCCGGCACGTCCGTGACCGGATGGCGGAATTCGCGGATGTAACGGCCGTCTTCCGCCGGCGCGCTGCGCGCCGACCCCGGCTTGAGCGCCTGAGGAGCGATGACGGCCGCCTTTTCCGGGATGCGTTCCTGCAGGATAAGCTCGGCCGCCTCAACGCGCGGATCGGCGTGGAATCGTTCGGTCATGGGACGCTCCAGCAGCAGGTTGCCGAGCGTAAGCAGGCTCATCCCCTGATGATGGGCCATGAAGCTGCGGACAACGCGGTGCTTGTCTCCTTCCGGCAATCGGGATGCAGTCATGTCCACCGCCTCGCAGAATCCGTATGGACCGACAGCTCCGATCTCCTCATAGCGCCGAAGATTGGCCATCCCGGCCTTGATGTCCCAAGGCAGCGCCATGATAGCCGCATACGGGGCCAGGACGAGCTCCTTTTCAAGTCCCCTCTGGAAGCCAAGCCCCGGCACTCCGAATGCTTTGTATTGGTAGTTCATGTCGTAATCGAAGGCGTAGTAGCCCGACTCCGAAATGCCGTATGGCACTCCGCGCTCGCGCGCATATTCCTTCTGCCTCGCGACTACGGCCTTGAATGTGCTGTCCCATATCGACCCGCGATAGGTTTTCATCAGCAAGGCGGGCATCAAGTATTCGAACATCGTGCCGGACCAGCTCAGCAGAGCCGGATTCCGTCCGATCCGGGTCAGTCCTCGGCCCAGCCTGAACCAATGCGATACGGGAAGCTGGCCGCTTGCGATCGCGAGGAAGCTCGCCTGTCTCGCTTCCGATGCCAGCAGATCGTAGAGGATGTCGTCCCGTCTGTTCTGATCGGCGTTGTATCCGAGCGACAGCAGCTGCGCCTCGCTGTCGTAGAGCGGCCGAAAGTCGGTCTCGGCCGCCATTTTCTCGAGCCTTTCAGCGAGCCGGACAGCCTTCTCCACAGATGCGGATATTCCGGACCCGGCCCTCGCTTCGGGCTCGGCTCCCGATTCCGATCCAACCCCCGGCTCAGACTCCAGCTTAAACGTAGAGCTTGAGTCGGAGAAAGGCATGGAGTCAGACGCAGCCGCGATATTCGCATGGAACCGAGCCCGCCCGTCCGGCCAATCTCCGCTCTCCCTATGCGCCCATTCCAGCACTCCTTGCCTGACCGCGATCAGGTAGGCGACGAGATTGCCGGAATCGACCGTCGATACATACCGGGGATAGAGCGGCTGCAGCGTGCCCGTGTCGTACCAGTTGAAGAAATGCCCATGCCACCGGTCCATCCTCTCCAGCGTGTCGACCGTCAGCGAGATCCGGTCCACCATCTGTTCGAAGGATATGAATCCGAAATCACGGGCCGTAACGGTGCAGGCGAGCAGCAGGCCGATGTTCGTCGGCGAGGTCCGCCTTGCCGCCCCTTTGTCCGGATCGAGCTGAACGTTGTCGGGCGGCAGCCAGTTGTCCTCCGCATTCGCATAATCGGCGTAGTAGGCCCAAATGTTCGCGGCCAGACTGCGCAGCTTGTCCCGGTCCGCATCCGACAGCCTCTCCTCCCGTACCGTCGGCGCGCCGTTCAGCCAGACGACCAGCAGCGGAGCAGCCAGCCAGGCCGCAGCGGCCAGAATGGCGGCAGCCTGCCATCCGGCCGCTGCGCCGGACAGCCAGCCGACAACGGGCAAAAGCAAGGCCAGCACGGTTCCCGAAACCCGGAACGCGATCAGCTTCCCGCCGCTGTTCCTGTCCGTCTCTGCCGCGCTCGTCCATTCCAGAAGCCTCTTGCGGGATACGTTCAGCCGGTAAAGGGTCCGCAAGACGGCATCGGCCATCATGGCCGCCTGATAGGGCAGCAGCAGCACCGAAAGGCTGGCTTGCAGGACGGCGGCCTTCAGCTGTCCGGGATGGCGCACCAGGTAGCCCGGAGCGGCGAGAGCTTGAAGCAGCGGCAGGCAGGCCGTGAGAACAGCCGCTGCCAGCAGCGTCCATCTGGCTCCGGGAGGCAGCAGCAGCCCGATGACGAGAAGCAGGTAAAGCGCGGGCGGAAGCAGGCTCCGCCTGAGATTGTCGACGATCTGCCAGCGGGTGATCGCGCTGAGATCGACGGGCCGCGGCGTGCCGGAGCAGTCGCGCACCTTGGGCTTCAGCCAGCACAGCAGCTGCCAGTCTCCCCGGACCCAGCGATGCAGCCGCAGCTGCCAGGAGCGGAACGTCTTCGGATGCCCGTCGACAAGCTCGATGTCGGAAAGCAGGCCGCTCCGCAGAAATCCGCCTTCCAGCAGATCGTGGCTGAGAACGGCATTGTCCGGAATCCGGTCCGCCAGCAGCCGGCGGAACAGCCGCGCATCGAATATTCCTTTTCCCGTAAAAATGCCTTGGCCGACACCGTCCTGGTAAGGATCCGACACCGCGAACGCATACGGATCAATGCCGGGGTTGCCTGCCCAGAGCGCAGCGAGGCGGGAGCTGGCGGCGGATTCCCTGCTGATCGCGATCCGCGGCTGAAGCACCGCGTAGCCTTCCTCCACCCTCGTGCCCTTCTCATTGAGGCGCGGCCGATTGTACGGAAGATGCATCGTGCCGACCATCCGCTGCGCGCTTCCGATGGGAAGCTGCGTGTCGGCATCAAGCGTAATGACATAAGCGATCCGCGGAAATACGGAAGCATCGGATTCGCTCAGCGAGAATCCGGTCTGCCGATCGCCCTCCAGCAGCCTCGCGAACTCGACGACCTTGCCCCGCTTGCGCTCCCAGCCCATCCAGACGCCTTCCCGCTCGTTCCAGGTCCGCTTCCGCTGGAGCAGGTGGAACGTGCTCCCTTCCGCGCCATAGTGCCGGTTGAGCCTTTGGATTCCTTCCGCTCCGGCTTCCTCAAGCTCCTTGTCCAGCTCTGTATGCTCGCTCCCCGCATCGGGATAGTCGCCCAGCAAGGCAAAGTGGAAGCGCGCATCCCGGTTGGCCAGATAATGAAGCTCCAGCCGATGGACCAGCTCCTTCACCTCGGCGATGCTTGACCAGATGACCGGAACGACAATCATCGTATCCGCTCCCGGAGGAATTCCCGTCGAGAAATCGTATCGGAGCAGCGGCCTGGTCGGCATGACCTTTCCGATCAGCCCGTGCAGCAGGACGACAGCCCATTCCGAGGCCGGAAACGCAAGCAGCAAGGCGGCCGATACCCAGCCTCCGGCACGAAGTCCGCCTGCTTCCCCCGCCCAGATCGTAAGGACGGCGGCGGCAGCCGCGAACAGGACCGCCAGCAGCGCGAGGTATGTGCTTGTCCGATGCCGGAGCAAGCCGTTTTCAGGCAATCTCCGGGCTTTCGCTGTCCGGCACGCCTCCCTGCGCAGCAGCCGCCTGCCTTGAGGCTCGAGCAGATAATAAGCGGCGTACGCGGTCCGGGGGAGCAGGGGAAGCTCCACATAGGCTTTCTCCTCGGCCTTCTTGCGGAGTTCCGCCCTGCTGCCGAGACCCGGAGCATTTTCCCCCGATAAAGGAGCCGCGCCGCCTTCCAGGCCGCCCCTTCCCGGCTGTCCATCGCCGTCCGCTGCAGGCCATCCGGCTTTCCCGGCCTCCGCGTCCGCC
>NZ_CBRA020000097.1:0-30959 GCF_000469945.2 Paenibacillus sp. P22
GAGCGCTCGCTCATGCTGATCGACCTGCTGCAAAACGACAAGAAATCCATGATCTCACGACCTCCGGCCAGCGCCGCTCCCGCTCCCAGCACGAAGAGCCCGGCCATAAGCAGGCCGAATGCGTCCGGCTTTCTGCGCCGCGTCAAATGCCACAGCTGCTCCAGCAGCGGGAGGCAGGTCGCGATCAGCAGCGCCTGCAGCCCGGTCATGCCCTCGCTCAGGATACGATACGCCATAAAAGGCAAAACCGCATTCATTAAGATCGTCGCCGCCGCTCCGGCAGGAATCCGGCGCAGAGCCCTGACTCTCGAACCCGCCATCCAATCCATCCACTCCCGTTGTCGAATGAACTTAAGCTGCATGATGAATCAGCGAAGCGCCTTTGAGATCAGCGAAAAGATGTCTGCCGACGCCAATCCGTCCTCTTGTTCCAGCGTCCCCAGCGTCCGCATGCCATAGCTGAATACGATGAACAGTCCGGCCATCTTCGCGGCGTCGATCTCCCCCGGAATCGCCCCTGCCTGTTGGCCGGTCTCGATCCAGCGGCGGCTGAGCTCCAGATTGAACCGGTGAAGCTCGTTCATCATGGCTTCGATTTTGGGATTGTCGATTTGGCTGAGCAGATACGTAAAGATTTTGTTGGTGACGGCATTCCGGTCCGTATTGCGCTGGATCGCCTCCGAGATCATGCGGATGGGAGGAGTCGCCTCTCCTTTGGGCGCTTCCGATACGGATTGCTTGAAGCTCTCGTTCATCCGGTCCATCTTGGCTTTCAGAATCAGGCCGAACAGCTCGTCCTTGCCCGATACGTAATGATAGATCGCGCCCTTCGACAGCCCCGAGCGGTCGATGATGTCCTGCATCGTCGTCTGGCGGCAGCCCTTCTCCTGAATGATCTGCTCCGCCGTATCCAAAATGAGCTGGAAGCTGGAGGTTCGGCTTGCGGGTTCGTTCATATATCGTCCTCTCCTTCAGCTGTCGGTTATGGTCTTCTTATTGTATACCAACCGTCGGTCCGGTCAACCCAACGTCGCGCCCCTTCGATCTGCGGATGATCCACTCGGCGACGGCCAGATTGACGAGCCAGCACAGCCAGCTCACAGCCTGGTAAGCCGGAGTGAAGGAGCCGAGCAGCAGCACCAGAGGTCCCAGCAGGACACGCAGGGATACGCCTGAAAAGGTCAGGGCATAACTGCGGATCATCCAGCGGCGGTGCTTCCCGATGCGGCCAAGCATCGCCTGCCTGACGCCATGAATCGTCGTTGCCAGCCATAATGCGTCCATAAGGAGGAAGCCGGCGCCGGCGATCCGGCCACCGCTGGCCTTGAAGGCCAGATACAGGCTTGCCAGGCTGCTGAGCGCTACGGAAACCGCATAAATCCGACCGGCGAGCCGGTGCAGCCGCGCCCTTCTCAAGGACGGCGAGCGGGTCCGCCCTGCCTGCCCGGCCGCAGGGCGCAGCAGCGCGTACAAGCCGCTGAGCATGGCGGCGCTTGCCGTGACGATGTGGACATACAGCATGTAGATCCACGGCGTGTAGCTGAACCCCGCCGACTGCAGCTTGTAATTGACGAACCCCGCCTGCCTCGCTCCCGCAATGCCGTACTGCACCAGCACATAGCCGAACACGAGCAGCAGCGCGGCGGCAGTGAGCGACCAGATTCCCATTCTCGACTTCAACGTCATTCTTCGATCTCCTCCTGCCTCATATGGACTGATGGGCCATTTGCCGCGGGTAGCGCAGCGCTACGAGAAGGGCACGTCCAAGGAATATTCCCCCGATGCCAAGCAGATAAGGCACGAAGGGAAGCTCATGCGACAGCTCCATTGGAATCCCGAATGCGCTGGCCGCGCCGAGCTCGATGCCCAGCCTCAAAGGAATGGAAAAGAGCCAGACTGCCGCGCCCGCAACGGAGCCCCGTATGACCCACACAGAGCCCTCTTGGAAGATCAGGCTCAGATGGCCCTGAAGCAGGCCGATGCCTATCCCCATCAAAGCTTCCAGCAGCAGCAGAATACCTTCTCCCTCTCCAGCCTCAGTGCCGGAGGAAGCCGCGAGAGCGCCTCCCAGCAGCAGCATGGGAAGAACGAACAGCCTGGCGCTCAATAGTCTGGTTTTCAGCTGCGATCGCAGCATCAGGAGAAAGAGAAGGGAGATGACGATCGGCGACAAAATGGCTGGCATGCTAGCTCAGCTCCTTTCTCCGAGTCAAACCGGCCGGTCTACAGGAAGTGTAGCGGCCGATCGAATCCCATTGCTGCTGCGTCATGTCTTATCTCTCCCTTTAGGCTTTAATAAATTTCCATACCGACCAGCGGTCTGTTGTTACTAGAATACAAACCGACCAGCGGTCTGTCAAGAGGGGATGAAAGAAACGATTTATTTTGCCCTATCCTTCCGCTGCCGCAGAACGCTCCGCGCTTCTCCGCTTTCTTCCCCTTTGCTACCTCTGTCCGCGCAAAAAAAAGAGCATGCCTCCAGGCATGCTCTTTTCTTGGATTATCGGCGCTTCCGGACCGAAGAAGCCGGAATTCGGAGCTCTTCCCGGTATTTGGCTACGGTCCGGCGGGACAAGGCAATCCCTTCTCCCTCAAGCAAAGCCGCGAGCTGCTGGTCCGACCAGGGATGCGCCTTGTTCTCCGCGCCGATCATGGCCTTGAGACGCTGCTTCGCGGCCGCAGCTGCGGTCCCATCGCCGCCGTCCGGGGACAGGCTGGCGGAGAAGAACGAGCGGAAGCTGAACACGCCGTGCGGCGTCTGTACGTATTTGCCGCTGACAGCCCGGCTGACCGTCGACTCATGCAGATGCACGACGGCCGCGATATCCGCAAGCGTCATCGGCCGAAGGGCTGAAGCGCCCGCTTCCAGAAAGCCCGGCTGTCCGTCCATGATCGCTTGAAGGACTCTGCGTATCGTCCGCCTGCGCTTCTCCAGGCTCTGCATGATCCCATAGGCCGACCGGTAGCACGCCTCCAGGTAGGCCCCCGCTTCCCCCCAGCCTGTCTCCGAGCAGCCGGCCGTAACCGGAATCCACCGACAGCCGCGGCTCCCAGGAGGCATTGAGCTCGATGCGGAAGCCGGAGGGCATGCGCTCGATTCGGGCATCGGGAATGATGGTCTGCGGTTTGCCTGGACATATGCCTGCGCAGGGGCGCGGACTCAAGCCGCGGATATAATCGCGGATCTCGATGACCTTGGATCGGCTCAGGCCAAGGGATGACGAGACGGCCTCCCACTTTTGGCCGGCCAGCTGGTCCAGATGCCGCTCCACCGCCACGGCGGCCAGCGCCGGGCTCCGGTCGTCGCGGGCGATCTGGAGCAGGAGGCACTCCTGCAGGCTCCTCGCCCCGACCCCGGCGGGATGGAGCGATTGCAGCCACCGGAGCGCTTCCTCCGCCTCCGCCTGATCCAGTCCCAGCTCGGAGGCGATCTCGCCCAGATCCAGCTGCAAATAACCGTCGTCGTTCAGGTTGCCCGCCATATAAGCTGCTGCCTGATGGATGCGCCGAGGCAGAGACAGCAGCCGCAGCTGGCCGGCCAGCTCAGCCTCCAGCGTCGGCTCGGCCTCTGCAGCGCGGGAGAGCGGATTCCCGGGGAAGGAGGATGCACGGCCGCTGCGCAAGGCGCCTCCGGCGCGGGTGCCCTCGTACTCCAAAACCGGATTCTCCGCAGCCAGCTCCCGCACATAGCTGTCCAGCTCGCATGCGGGCAGCGTCAGCATATGGATCGATTGCCTGATCTCCGGCGTTACGGCCAGCCTGAGCCTCTGCTCCTGGCGCAGCTCCAGTCCTGTCATCATCATCCTCCGCCTCCTTGATCCAGACTCTCGCGGCGCTTCATGCCCCCAGTATACCTAAGGGGAGCGGACGATGACAGTCCCGCTCCCCGCTTTGATTCCACTGCGCTTTCCCCGGTACGAGCCGCTTTCTCTCCGGATCGGCCGCTTTCCCTCAGGGACAGCTGCCTTTGTCCCCGAATCGGCTGCTGCTCTCAGGAACAAGCTACATTTTCTCCGATACGAGCTTCGCTTGCGTGAACAGAAGCAGGTAATCGCGTCCGCCCGCCTTGGAATCGGTGCCCGACATGTTGAAGCCGCCGAACGGATGGACCCCGACGAGAGCGCCGGTGCATTTGCGGTTGAAGTACAGGTTGCCGGCAAAAAATTCGCGGCGGGCCTTCTCCAGGTTCTCCCGGCTGCGCGATATGACCGCTCCAGTAAGGCCGTAATCCGTATTGTTGGCGAATTCGAGCGCCTCGTCGAAGGAGGACGCCTTGATGAACGCGACAACCGGCCCGAAGATTTCTTCTTGCGCGATGCGGGCCTGGGAGTCCACGTCGGCGAAAATCGTCGGCTCGATGAAATAGCCGGACGGATCGCCGGTGCCGCCGCCCGTCACGAGCCGGCCCTCCTGCTTGCCGATCTCGATGTACTCCTGGATTTTGCGGTAGGCGTTCGCGTCCACTACCGGACCGATATGGGAAGCCGCCTCGGCCGGGTTGCCGATCCGGAGCTGCTTCGTCAGCGCCGTTACTTTCTCCAGCACCGTGTCGTAGACGTCCTCATGGACGATCGCGCGCGAGCAGGCGGAGCACTTCTGTCCGGAGAAGCCGAACGCCGATGCCGTGATGGCTTCCGCCGCCAGGTCGAGATCGCTGTCGGAGTCGACGACGATAGAGTCCTTGCCGCCCATCTCGGCGATGACGCGCTTGATCCACTTCTGGCCGGGCGCCGTCTTCGCCGCGCGCTCATTGATGCGCAGGCCCACGTCCCGGGAGCCGGTGAAGCTGATGAAGCGGGTCAGGGGATGCTCGACGAGGTAGTCCCCGATTTCTCCTCCAGGTCCGGGCAGAAAGTTGACGACGCCCGCAGGAACGCCCGCTTCTTCGAGCAGCTCCACGAACTTCGCCGCAATGACCGCGGTCGGGCTGGCAGGCTTAAGGACGACGGTATTGCCGGATACGAGCGCGGCCGTCGTCATGCCGGCCATGATGGCCAGCGGGAAGTTCCACGGCGGGATGACGATGCCGACTCCGAGCGGCATGTAATAGAGCTCGTTGTCCTCATCCGCGAGGCGGGTCAGCGGCTGAGGAGCGTGCAGACGCAGCATTTCACGGGCGTAGAATTCCATGAAGTCGATCGCTTCGGCCGTGTCCGCATCCGCTTCCGCACGGTTTTTGCCCGATTCGAACGTCAGCCACGCGGAGAACTCATGCTTGCGGCGGCGCATGATCGCAGCAGCCTTGAACAGGCAGCGGGCGCGGGACTCCGGAGCCATCGTCCTCCAAGTCTTGAACGTGTCGGATGCCGTCTGGATGGCGCGTTCCGCAAGCTCGCGGTCCGCCTGGTGGACGCGGCCGACAACCTGCTTCGTATCCGCCGGATTGATGGAATCGAGCAGGCTGCCTGTTTCGATCTTCTCGCCGCCGATGACGACCGGATAGGTTCGGCCGAGCTCGGCCTCCACCTTTTTCAAAGCTTCGTCGTAGGCTTGGGCGGTCTTTTCATCCTTGAAGTTGGAAAACGGCTCGTTCACAAATTCCTCTCTCATGGTACAGCCTCCTTGGATATGTTCTCAGCCCTGCGTCTGCATGGCCGGCTCCTTTTTTTGTTTCTCAACATAAGTATTCAAGCAAGTTTCATGCCAACTTCAACTCTTTGTTGATGCAAAATGTTTTTTTTATTTTTCAAGCTCGGCTTCCTCGATGTTGGCACGGCGCTTGCTTCTATTATTTGCAGGCAGCCGATTCCCGGCGACAAGGCTTCGGGAATCTATTTTTTTCGACGGAGAACGGAAGGGGCAATCGAGGATGGAAATCGGATCCGAGCTGTACCGCAAAACCTTGCTTACCATTACGGGCAACAGCCTGGTAGAGAAGCTGACGCTCAAATACGGCAAGAAGCTTGCCGGCAAATTCATAGCGGGGCAAGAGCTTCCCGAAGCGATAGACGCCATCCGGGAGTTGAACGGCAAAGGCATCATGGCCACGCTGGATCATCTCGGCGAAGGAATCAAAAGCATGCGGGAAGCCGAAGGCTACCGCAAGGAATATGTCCGGCTCGTCCAGGCGATCGCCGCAGCCGGAGTCGTCTCCAACATTTCGCTGAAGCCGACTCAGATGGGCCTCGCCCTCGATCCCCAGGCTTGCTACGAAAACATCCGGCTGGTCGTAAAGGAAGCGCAGCAATGCGGCAACTTCGTCCGCATCGACATGGAGGACACGCCGTTCACGCAGGCGACGATCGACATCGTCAAGCGTCTGCATGCCGAAGGGCTGACCAACGTCGGCACGGTCATTCAAGCCTACCTGCACCGGACCAGGCAGGATATCGAGGACATGATCGAAGCCGGGATCCGGCTGCGCCTTGTGAAGGGAGCCTACAAAGAGCCCGCCGAGGTCGCCATTCAGAAGAAATCGGCCGTCATCGACAACTTTAAGGACATGATCCGCACCCATCTGGACCGCGGCATCTATACCGCCGTCGCGTCCCACGACGATACGATCATCGACTGGACCAAGAAGTATGTGGAGGAGAACGGCATCTCCAAGGACGCCTTTGAATTCCAGATGCTGTACGGCCTCCGCATGTCCTACCAGGCCGAGCTCGCCCGGCAAGGCTACCGCGTCCGCTGTTATGTGCCTTACGGGGCGATGTGGTACCCCTATTACACTCGCCGCCTGGCGGAGAAGCCGGCCAACCTGATGATGGTCCTCAAAAACATGTTCAACTAGTTCTCTCCAAAGTGTCTAATCAATTAGACACTTTGGACTTTTTTTGACATGTCTTGCCAGAGACATTTCGGTGCAAGCCCCTTGGAGGCGAGAGCCCGCCTCCAAGCGAACCGTTCTCCATGCAGCACATAGGGGCTCGTCCGATATGCTCATGGCGCAGACGGCAACGAAAACGCTTCGGAGAGATCGGCTTCCCGATCGATTCGGCGCCTTAGCCTTTCTAGCCCTCGTTTTATGCCAGGCTGCATCCCTCCCAAGGGATGAAGCAGCCTGTTTTTTTGCGTTTCGACCGAAAGTGTCAAAATTTTTGTACACTTTTCGCCGCCAATTCTTATAATAAAGATAACGGTTACATCTGAAACCGCGGATGAGGAGGGATAAGATGAGGCACCAGCTTCCTGCAGGCTGCAGCATCATGACGCAAAACTTTGCCCTATGGACCGAGGAAGAGGCCGGCTCCGGCATTTTGCCCCAGACGGGCATCGTTACCTTCATCCGCACCGCGGAAGGGCTCTATGAGTGGCTCGTGCCTGGAGCCCCCGGCAATTCCGGCCGGATCGCGGTCCATGCCGTTCCGGAAGGAACCGGACTGGACGAGCTGGCCGCCATTGCCGGGGACTGTCCCTACGCGCTGCTTACCGGGACATCCGGACAGCCCTGCGGCATCGTCCGCATGAGCGATGTCCGCCGGGAGCTTGCGCTCGCCTACCGGCAGCTCAAGGCGGGCTTCGACGCGGCTCTGGAAGCATCGGAGATTGCGATTACAGTCATCAACGAGCACAGCGAGGTGATCGCATGGACCGCCGACGCGGAGCGGATGTTCGGCATCCGCCGCGAGGATATTCTCGGCAAGCAGGCATCGGACTTTTTCCCCAGAGAGCGCCTTCAGGTGCTGCGCACGCTGCATACGGGCGACGCCGTCCGGCAGATGCAGCATCAGCCGCGGCAGGATATCCATGCCATGATCAACGCCCGCCCGATCGAGATGGACGGCAAGGTGATCGGGGCGGTAGCTGCGGAGATCGACATCACCTCCCAGATCCGCATGAACAAGCAGTTGTTCACGATGGCGGCCAAAGTCCAGCATCTGGAGCGGGAGGTCGCCAAGCTCAGCCCGACGAGCGATCCTTTCGCCCCCATCAAGGGAACGAGCGCGGCGCTCAAAACCTCCGTCGAGACGGCCCGCAAGATCGGCTCCACCCAGGCGACCGCGCTCATCCTCGGCGAAAGCGGGGTCGGCAAGGAGCTCTATGCGCGCGCCATCCACGATTCGAGGGAGAAGGCCGGAGCCCCGTTCATCGCCATCAACTGCGGCGCCATCCCTCCTTCCCTGTTCGAGAGCGAGCTGTTCGGCTATGAGCGCGGAGCGTTCTCCGGCGCCGATCCGAGAGGCAAGAAGGGCAAGATCGAAATGGCCGGAGGCGGCACTCTTTTTCTCGACGAGATCGGGGAAATGCCTCTCGACATGCAGGTCAAGCTGCTGCGCGTGCTGCAGGAGAAGAAGTATTACGCGGTCGGCGGCTCGGCCTTGAAGCAGGCGGATTGCCGGATCGTCGCCGCTACGAACCGCGATCTCAAGGCGATGATCGGCGAGAATAAGTTCCGCGAGGATCTGTACTACCGCCTCAATGTCGTCACGCTCGACGTGCCTCCGCTTCGGCACCGGAAGAGCGACATTTATGAGCTGATCCAGACCTTCCTCTCGGAATTCTCCGTCGCCTACGGCCGATTCATCGAAGCTTGTCCGAGCGAAGTGGTGCAGGCGATGATGAGCTACGATTGGCCCGGCAACGTCCGGGAGCTGCGCAATGCGGTCGAGAGGCTCGTCATTCTTTCTTCCGACGGAGAGCTCAAGCCGGAGTACTTGCCGGGGCCGGTGCTGAGCGCTCCGGGCTCGGCGGCTCCGGCTGCCCCCGTCAAGGAAGCGCAGGCCGGCGCCCGGCTGCAGTCCATGAAGGACGAGGTCGAGAAGCAGAAGATTCTCGAAATGCTGGAAGCCGAAAAAGGCAACAAGCGGGCCGTCGCCAAAAAGCTCGATATCTCGCGGGCGACGCTGTACAACCGGATGAAACGGCTGGGATTGCCGCTTTAGGACATACCGACGGAGCACGGAATTGTCCCGATGCCGGGTCAAGGCCGGACCGATGCGCCGGCGGAGCCTGAGGCCGACCGCTTTGCGCCGTCCCCTGCGGGACCCAAAGCAGAAAGAAGGTAACGATATGAATTCGATGAAAATCCGGATTCCGAAGCGTGAAGAGGCCGCGTCGATGAACGTTTTTTTCCGGACCGTAATCACGGATACGTTTGCCAAGGAAGGCTTGAACGATCACGCTGAAGACCTGGAAAATGAAATCGAAAGCAAGCGGCTCCGCCTGGAGCGCTGCTTCGAGAGCGAAGGCGGGGAAGTGCATTTCCTGGTTGCCGAGGTCGACGGAGCCCTTGTCGGTTCCATCGAGCACGGTCCGCCCAGCAGCCTGATTCTCGAAGTGACCGATGGAGGGTACGGCCATCTTCCGGAGATCGGCACCGTCTTCGTCCATCCCGCCTACCAGCGGCGCGGAATCGGCAATTCCCTCCTTGAAGGCGCCTTCGCTTCCTTGCGGGAGCGGGGCATCGACGAATTTTGCCTGGACAGCGGCTACAGGAGCGCCCAGCGGATCTGGACGAAAAAGTTCGGCGAGCCGGACTTCCGGCTGCGAGACTACTGGGGAAAAGGCGAGGACCACATGATCTGGAAAAGAAAGGTGCCGAGCCCCTGATCCCTCCCTTCCATTTAAAAAGGCCATCCGCTGCGCAGTCAGAACCTGATGCGCGGCCGATGGCCTCTTTTCGCATGGAATGCCGCCGCTACCAGCTCATCAGCAGCCGCTCGATGTCTTTTTCATCCAGCACATCGCCAATCTCGACCTGCATGCAGAGCAGCTCCGTGACAGCCTTCACTCCGTGCCTGGCGCCAGGAGGAAACCGCATCACATCCCCGGGTCCGACCGTGTAGATCTGATCCTCGAGCATGAAGCGGCCGGTCCCGGACAGAACCGTCCACACCTCTTCCTTGCGCTCATGCAGATGGTAGCTTGTGTGGCTGCCCGGCTGCAGCTCCACGCGCCGCGTCAGCACCGCCCCGTCCTCCGTCTCGGCGTAATCGATCGTCCGGCATATTCCCCATCGCTTCTCCTCGTACATGGGCAGCCGCGCCTGCTCGCCCAGCATGCTCTTGATGCGGCTCGCCTCGCTCTTGCTGGCGACGAGAATTCCGTCCGGGCTTGCCGCCACGATGACATCGCACAAGCCGATCACATGAATCGGGCTGCTCAGCTCGTTGATCAGATGGGTGTTGTGGGAGCCTTCAGCGACATGTCCAGGCCCGATCACAGTGCCGTCCATATGGCTGACGAACGTCTCCCAGCTGCCCAGATCATGCCAAGGGCCCTCATAGAGAAGCGCCGCCCGGCGGGTGCACCGCTCGACGACCTCCTCGTCGAAGCTCGACTCCCGCAGCCCGCGGAAATTCTCTCGCCGCTCCCCGTCCGCGGCCAGCCGATCGTCGCCGCTCATCCGCTCCAGCATATAGCCGAGGCGAAAGGCGAACACCCCGCAGTTCCAGAGCGCCCCCCCGGCGGATCAAGCTTGCGGCTGTCGGCGGATCGGGCTTCTCCGCGAACCTTTCGACAGGAAACCAGGGCAGCTCCTTGCCGTCCCCTGCCGCCTCCTTCTTCCCGCGCGCGGCACGCTTCTTCCGCTCCGGAACGATATAGCCATATTGGCTGGAGGGATGAGAGGGAGCGGTGCCGACGAGAGCGATGTCCGCGCCCGCCTGCTCCAGCGCCTGCGGCAGCCGCTGCAGGAGATCGAAGAAATCGGACTCTACGAACAAATCGACGGGCAGGACGCAGACGATCTCATCCCGGTCTGCCTTCAGCTCGCTTGCGAGATAGGAGCATGCCTGCGCCACGGCGGCATAGGTGCCCCGCTTGCGGCTCTCCTCGATAATGGGAATGCCAAGCCCGACATGGCTCCGCGTGATTTCGGCCTGGCTGCGATGCGTCACGATCGCCGCTTGGGCGGCGAGGCCTGCCGCGGCGAGCTGGCGGCAGACGCGTTGGATCATCGACTCCAGGCGCCCGTCTTCGCCAGGAAGGAGCTTCAGGAACAGCTTGGAGCGAACGTCGTTGGACAGCGGCCAGAGCCGCTTGCCGGATCCTCCCGATAACAAAATGATGCGCAACTGATGAAGCCTCCTTGCTTCTTGACCTGCTTGCATTCTCTATGCGGAGCAGCTTGCTTGCTCGGGCCGCTCCGCTGCCTGCTCACGGCTTCCTTGCCCGCCAGACCCCTTGCGGCAAAAGCATCTCTCGCCGGGACGGAACAGCCCAGCCCGGCGCCTGCCGGGATGAAGTCGCGCTTCCCCCCGCCATTCGGGCCGATAAGGCTCGCTTCGGCGTTCGGCGAGACGGCCCGGGCTTGGTTCCGGACGCCCGGACCGGCAGGCGCTTTCCGGGGAAAGCTCCAGCCGGCTGCCCCTTCTTGCCGGAGCGGACCGCTTCGAGCGCTTTCGCCAGAGCCTCGCCGGCCTTCCGCCAGCTCATGCCCATCATATCGCGGCGCCCCTTGGCTCCCTTCTCGCGGCACAAGGCCGGATTCGAGCTCGCCTTGCGCATCTGCACCTTGAGCTTGGAGGCATCGGCCTCTGCCCACAGCTGGCCCTTCTCGGCGAACAGGCTTCGGAAGGTATGGGAGATGGCGGACGGCTTGCCCATCGAGGCGGCGGGGCTTTTCAGCGAGTAGGGAACAAGAAAGGAATTGGAAGGCTTCAGGAAATCCATCTGGCCGCCCCATGCCGTCGCAATGACGGGAACCCCGCTCGCCAGCGCCTCCATGAACGGCATGCCCACCCCTTCGCCGCGCGTCGGCAGCACGAAGGCGGATGCAGCCGTATACAGGCCCCTGAGCTCCCGAGAACTCATGCGGCGGGTGAGCAGGACGAGCGGCGCGGTTGGATGGGCGATGCGCAGGGAGCGCCGATAGCGCCTTATTTTCTCCCGAATCCAAGCCCCGCTCTCCCGGGCTCCGTACCCGCTGGTTTTGATGACCAGCAGCACGTTGTCCTTGTCGGTGAACTCTTCCCAATAAGCTCGAAGAAGCGCCTCCGGATTTTTGCGGTGCTGGAACCCGAACACGGAGAGGAAGACGAATCGGCCTTTGCTGCCGGGAATTTGGAAAGGCGGATTGGACGGCCGGAATGCAGTCGTGTCCACCCCATGGGGAGCCAGGTGCAGCGGCACCTTCACCCCGCTGTCGCGCATCGCCTTGAGGTTATGCCGGCTCGGGACAATCACCGCGTCGTACCGGTTGATGGAGGAGCGCCATCGTGCGGGAATGCGGGTCGTCTCCCAGACGGTATTCAGGACAACCTTGTCGTACCGCCCTCTGGCTGCCGCCGGATTCATCGTATGGGGCGGATAATGGTAGACGAGCATGCGTCGGCCCTTGCTCTTGCGCCCCCCGTCATGGACGCCCATGCCGGCACGGGCCTCGACCCGCCACCCCTGCCTCCGCAGCGCTTGCGCATATTCCCTGCTGGCGCTGCCAAGCCCGCTGCCGCGGCCGATCGGGCCGCGCCAATCGATATGCATGGCCTGCTTCGGCGCTTTGCTTCCTCCCGTCCCTCCCTTGCTCCGAACCCGCCCAGCGCGGGCGTCCATCAGCCGCGGCCTCCCTTCAAGGCAGCGGCTTCTCTCGGCAGGAAGGTCCGGCCCCGCAAGGACAGCCGCCTGTTCCGGCCCGCTGCCTTGCTTCCGCTGCGGACGTAGCCTTTGCGTTCATGGAAGCTGACGGAGCGGTACTTCGCCGCAAGCTCCTTGCTGCGCTGCGGCGTCAGCCGGCTCGCCCGCCCATGCAGCCCGCGGTTCAAAGCTGTGCGAAGCTGGACGCTGCCGGGGTAGCGGCTGTAGACAAAATTCCCGTACGTCTCATACTCGCTGAAGCCAAACTGCTTGGTCCGGTCGATGCTCTTGAGGATGGCGCGGTGCCAGCTCATGCCGTGCCGCCGCTCGATATCGCGCTTCAGCTCCCGCAGCTTTCTTTTCTCGAACAGCATATAGTGCGTGACGAGCGAACGGGGAGCCGATGGAGCGCGTCCCATCAGCTTTTTGTACGTGCGGAAATACTCCGGCTGGCTCCAGCTTCGGGTATAAAATGTCGTCCGCCCTCCCGAGCGGAACGAATGGGGACGAATCAGCACCGTATCGGCGTCGAGAACGAGAAAATGCTCGGCCTTGACGATCTTGTCGCCGCTCAGCTTGAGCAGCTGCTGAAACAGCCAGCCGGAACGGTCCCACTTGGCCGAGCGGTAGGTGATATCTTTTTTCGTCAGGGGAAGCACCGTATTTTCGTCCACGAACCTCCACCCATGGGTGGAGCAGGCCGACTGCATCGCTTCCGTGCGCGGCGCGACGATGACAATCTCGCCGACGGGGTGCAGAGATTGGCGGCGAACGGCCTGGACGGCATGCGGCAGCGTCCCCAGGTCCTTCTCGATTGCGGGGATAAGCACGTCGATCCGGGCGGCGGCGCCGGATCGGGCGGAATGGCTGGTCATATAATCATCTCCTGTGCTGGGAGCTCGCTCCATGGCTTTGCCACCAACATATGCGGGCGCCTCCCGCTGCGGTTGGGCAAGCGGCGCGAAGAGGCGTCAGCCTCCGGCACGGCCGGCCGGCAATGCTGGCTTACCCTGTCCCTGCCTGCTATGATGAAAGGACAAAGAGCATTCTGAAGGAGGATTACGATGGAATTGAAGCAGGATTTGATCCGCAGGCTCATCGCCTATGCGCAGGTGGATACGCAGTCGGACGAGAACAGCGAGACTTGTCCTTCCACGCCCGGCCAGCTTGTGCTCGCCCGGCAGCTCGCCGCCGAGCTGAAGGAAATCGGACTGACGGAGGTGTCGCTGGACGATAACGGTTATGTCATGGCGACCCTTCCAGCTACGGCGGACAAGCCGGCGCCTACGATCGGCTTTCTCGCCCACATGGACACTTCTCCCGACCTGACCGGTACCGATGTGCGTCCGCAAATCGTCGAGGGCTACGACGGCGGAGATATTGTGCTCGATGCGGAGAACGGCATCGTGCTCTCCCCCCCGCGAATTCCCCGAGCTGGCCGCCTACAAGGGCCAGACGTTGATTACGACCGACGGCCGCACGCTGCTCGGCGCGGACGACAAAGCCGGCATCGCCGAAATCATGACGGCCATGGCCTATCTGGCCGCTCATCCCGAAATCCCCCGCGGCAAGGTGCGCGTCGGCTTCCTGCCGGACGAGGAAATCGGCCGCGGCCCGCATCGCTTCGACGTCGCGGCGTTTGACGCGCAATTCGCCTATACGATGGACGGCGGTCCGCTGGGCGAGCTGGAGTACGAGAGCTTCAACGCCGCCCAGGCGGTCGTCACGATTCAGGGCAAGAGCGTGCATCCCGGCACCGCCAAGGGCAAAATGGTCAACTCCTCCGCGATCGGCATGGCTTTCCACGGCAGGCTGCCCGCGGGAGAGGTGCCTGAATTCACGGAAGGATACGAAGGCTTCTATCACTTGAGCTCGTTTGAAGGCACCGTCGATAAAACCCGGCTCAAGTACATCATCCGCGATTTCGACCGCCAGAGCTTCGAGAACCGCAAGAGCGCCATGGAGACCATCGCCGACGAGTTCCGTCAAACCTACGGCGAGGACAGCATCAAGCTGGAGCTGACGGATCAGTACTACAACATGCGGGAGAAGATCGAGCCGGTCATGGAAATCGTTGAGCTGGCCCGCCAGGCACTGCTGGATGCCGGCGTGGTGCCGATCATCAAGCCGATCCGCGGCGGCACCGACGGCTCCCAGCTCAGCTACATGGGTCTGCCGACGCCGAATATCTTTGCCGGCGGCGAGAACTTCCACGGCCGGTATGAGTTCGTATCCGCCGAGAGCATGGAGAAGGCGGCGGAGGTCATCATCCGGATCGTCACGCTCGCCCAGGAGCAGGCTTAGCCCGCTTCCCGGCCTCAAGATCTTCCCCAGCGCCGCCTGCATGCGCCTTCATTCATGCAAAGCCAGCCGGCCTATGAATCAGCCGCTTCAAAACCAGTCGAAGGGAATCCGGTCCAAGGACGGGATTCCCTTCTTTTGCCTCATCAAGCAGGAGCTGTTATTGTAACCATCTCGGATATGCCTTCTAAGCTGCACCTTGCTGCATGCGTATGAAGCGAAGCCTATTGCATTTTCTATCGATTTCAACCCTGTCTTCTTTTATCGCCGCTTTGCTGTTCGGGACGCAGCCTTCAAACGCTCTCAACATTTCCTTGACGATCCGCTGACAATCGCATGGTACTCTCTTCCCATCCGAGAACGGAGGGATGAGCCATGCGGGTCGCCTTGTTCACCGATACCTATGTGCCTCAGAAAAACGGAGCCGCGCGCACGCTCGGGCGTCTGGCCGCTTATCTGGAAAAGAGGGGCATCGAGCCGCTTGTACTGACGCCCCGCTGCTCCGCCGATACGGAACAGAGCTTCGTAAGGAGCTACCCAAGCATCCCCTTCTTTCTGTATCCCGAATGCCGGATCGCCGTGCCCAACCCGATTTCACTCCGAGCCGAGCTCGACCGCTTCCGTCCCGACCTCATCCACTTGGCGACTCCGTTCAACATCGGCCTGAGCGGACTGCTCTATGCCCGCAAAAACGGCATCCCCCATGTGGCCTCTTATCACACGCACTTCGACCGTTACTTGGCCTATTACGGCCTCCAGCATGCCTCCAGACTCTACTGGCGCTACGCCCACTGGTTCCACCGCACCTGCGCCGCGACCTTCGTCCCTTCCCGCGAGACGCTGTTCTCCCTCTACCGGCATCAATTCGGAGGCCTCCGGTTATGGCAGCGGGGGGTGGACTGCGGGGTGTTCCGTCCGGAGCTCCGGTCGCCGGAGGAGGTGCGCTGTCAATTCGGCCTGCCGGAGAAAAAGCTGGCTCTCTATGTCGGAAGGCTCGCGCTGGAAAAGGATCTCGCCACCCTCGCAGCCGTCATGAACGGGCTGTCCGGCGAAACCCGCGAGCAGCTCCATCTGCTCGTCGTCGGCGACGGCCCGCTGCTGCCCGAGCTGCGCCGGCAAATGCCGGACAACGTCACCTTTGCCGGGTATCGGGAAGGGACGGAGCTGGCGCGTCTGTACGCTTCGGCCGACCTGTTCCTCTTCCCCTCCAGCACGGAGACGTTCGGCAACGTCGTCCTGGAAGCCATGGCGAGCGGGCTTCCGGTCATCGGAGCGGAAGCCGGAGGCGTAAAGGAGCTCGTCCGGCACGGGCGCAGCGGCCTGCTCTGCCCGCCCGGCGATCCAGCCTCCTTCATCGACGCGCTTGAGCGGCTGCTCGCCCGTCCCGAGGAGGCCGCTTCCATGGGAGAAGCCGGGAGAAGAGAGGCGTTGGGCCGATCCTGGGACCAGGTGCTGGGAGGAATCGTGGATCAATACGAGGAGATTCTGCTCCTGCAAGCTGAATCCACCCCCGCGTGGAAAGGGAATTCCGTCTCGTGAGAAAAAGCATTCCTTTGCAATACCAGATAATTCCGTTTCATTTCTTCTAAACCCTGTCGGCCTTTCTCAACGCATATGCTCGTGAACGCTCCCTTTCTTGAAGGACGTAACGGCTCCGCAAAAAATCCCCTGCAGCCCAAAAGGCCGACAGGGGATTCGTCCTGCGCTAAAGAGCCCGCTCCACGGGAATCAGAATGGTGAACTCCGGTTCCCGGTCGTAGGGATCCTGGCTCATGGGGTACTCCTCGTAATGAGTCAAGCCTTCGGGAGCGGTCTCCTTCATGCCCTGCTCCCCGATCCAGGCATACAGATTCCTGTAAGAGAGGTCTATGCTCTGCCCTTTGCGATGAAAGCAGCAGGCATAATCCAGCTCCGGGACTGCGATGCCCGTCATGCCTTCCGGAAGGATCCCGGAACCCTGCTCTCCCAGCTTCACGGCCGCATAATGGACAAAACCTTCCGCAGCGGGAAACGCGTGATAGGACAAGCCGAGCAGCACATCCGTCTGCACCGCCCCGTGAATCTCGCGCAGCCTCTTCTTGAATTGTTCCTGCAAGATCCGGATGCCTCCCGCGCCGGCCTCTGCGAACGTCCCCTCCCACCGAATTCCAACGGCCCGAAAGGCGGGCCGCTTGATCAGCCGGGCCTCGGCGATCTGATTATCCATATTCCATATCCTCCTTTAATTTAACTTTTATGGAATCATCGCACTATACTATACAGACAAATTGTGTCATGGAAAGAGAAGAAAAACGATGACGATAACATCGCGGCTTCTGGAGCTGAAGGCTCTCGCATACGAACGAAGGCGCTTCACGGCGGAGAGATGGCGCTGTCCCCAGAAGGGCGAAATCTTCCCGCCTCTGCGGTCATGATTCCGATCAGAATCGGCTTCCAGTGGCTCAGCCATCACATGGCCCAGGTCGCCAGCCCTCCGTCTGCGACCAGCTGCTTGCTTCCCGCAGCAGCTCCCAGATTATCGGCTCCTTTTCCTTCCACGTATGCGGGACGGTCCTCCTTGAAGAGGGCCATCAGTCGATGCTTCCCGGCTGCGTAACGCCGGCATGCATCCGGATTGGACCTAAGATAGTCCCGGAACAGCAGCGCGGCCTGTTCCGCAAAGCTGCCCGCTTCCCGAACATGGATATGCGTTCGTCTCGCTCCTGGAAGCTCGCGGAAATACCTTTTCGTGAGGTCGGGGTTTCCTTCCCGGAACAGAAAGCCGGCCGCCTCTATTCTTTCCCTGCATGCCTGGAACTGTGCAAACGAAGCGATGGAAATCTGGATGTCAACGACTGGCTTGGCATCCAGGCCTTCGACAGCCGTGGAGCCGATAGGGTCGATGCGCAAGGCTCGAACCGAGCCCTCTCCGCAGCTAGTCCGCCGTCTCCGCAAAGTGCGTTCTCCACTCCGGCGCATGCTCCGAAATTCTCCACTGGTCCTCCATGCGGCAGCCCCCCGATTTCCCCAATCCATGGCTATTATAACAGCGACTAGTGCCGCAGACAGAACAGAGTCATCCCCTCCATACAAAACAGCCTGTCGAGATAAAAGAAATCCCCTTCAGGCCATCTGCCTGAAGGAGACATCTGCAATCCCATTCCATGCCGCACATTCAAGCGGCAGCGCCACAAGGGAGCGATGCTCGGCGCTCCTCTTAGAGAGTTCCCTGCACGGCCGGCTGGCCCGCTGCTTTGAGCGACCGCTTCAAAGTGACGCAGCTCGCCAATCTGCTGCGGACGACTGGCGCGGGAATACTCGGGGTCATGCTGACCATCTTTCTGGGAGTCATCTCGGTCCAGGGGGCGGCAGGAAGCGTGACGGACGGAATGACGCTGCGGACGGCCAAATTCATCAGCGGCAGCTTTGTCCCGGTCGTAGGAAGGACGTTTTCGGATGCGGCCGATACCGTCATTTCGGCATCCATGATGGCCAAAAATGCGGTCGGTCTCGCGGGAGTCATCATCCTCCTCTTCCTCTGCGCTTTCCCGGCGATCAAGATTCTGGCGCTGGCCGCCATCTACAATGTCAGCGGCGCTGTCCTGCAGCCGCTCGGCTCCAGCCCGATTACGACCTGCCTGCTGACCATCGGCAAGACGATGCTGTTCGTGTTCGGAGCTCTTGCGGCGGTAAGCCTGATGTTCTTCCTGGCTGTCACCATCATTCTCACGGCAGGCAATGCGATGATCATGATGCGTTGAGGCAGGCAGCGCGGATGAAAGGAGTCGAAGCCGATGCTGGGCTGGTTCAGCTCCTGGCTCAAGGATGTCATTTCCGTCATTCTGCTCGCCGCCATCGTGGACCTGCTGCTTCCGAACAAGTCCATGCAGCGTTACGCGAGGCTTGTAACCGGCCTGATCGTCCTGCTCGTCATTCTGACGCCTCTGCTGAAGCTGGCTCAGGGAGACATCCAGGGGAAGCTCAGCGAGACCATCAAGGACTGGGACCGCGAAGTGCGGGACTCGAATGTCAAGATGCCTTCGCTGGACGATATTCTGCGGAAGGCCGAGGAGACTTCGGGCCGTTCCAGACAGCAGGCAGCCGAGCTGGCGCGGACGAAGCTCGAATCCGAGGTGAAGGCGGCTGTCGAGCGGCAGACCGGGTTCGGCGTAGCTTCGGTGGCTGCTTCGGTATCGTGGGATGGCAGCGGCAACGGAACGGTATCCGGCGTTGTCGTCACGCTGGCAGCGGCGGGCGGGAATTCAGCCCCGTCTTCGGCGGATAGCGGCATGGCCGCTGGAGCGGGAGAAGTCTCTCCGGTGGACATCAGGATGGACCCCCTCCGCGTCCAGGCGGGGGATGCCGCCTCCGGCGGCGCCTCCTCGGAAGCGGCGATGGCTCCTGTAGAAGAGCCGGGCGCTGAAGATGGCAGTACGATGCATTCCGGGGAAGGAACAGAGGCTGGAAACGACAGCCCGTCCGCGGCTCCGGCGCAGGCCGCTGCCGAGGTCAGGAGACTGGTCGCGGCCGGTTGGGGGCTGCAAGACCGCCAGATCCAAGTATGGCTGGAGAAGGAATGAAGAGAGGAACCGTGCATGGCGGAGAGGAGGGGCAATGGTGGGCAAATGGCTGGAAAAGCTGGAGCAGCTCGCCGGCGGCGGTCCCGCAGGGCCGGGCCGCGTCAAGGCGCTGAGATGGCTTCTGCTTCTGGGATGCATAGGAGCGGCGCTTATGATTGCCGGCAGTCTGCTGGATTTCCGCCAAGTCGGCACGACCGGCACCCATCAGGGAGCCGATCCGCCCGCTCCCGGCTCCGGCGGCGATCAGAGCGCCTTCATCGGCAAGACGTCGCCTGACGGAACAGACTTCTCGAGCATCGAGCAGCCTCTGGAGAACAGGCTGAAGGAGATCTTGGAGCAGATTGTCGGCGTCGGAACCGTGAAAGTGCTCGTCACGATCGATTCGACGGAAGAGATGGTGTGGGGCGTAGATCCGAACAACTCCCAGTCGGTGACGGATGAGAGCGACAAGAACGGCGGCAAGCGCCACATGACTCAGGTGACGAGCAGCGGCAAGATCGTCATGTATGAAGTGTCCGGGGAGCAGAAGCCGGTCGTGACCAAAATCATCAAGCCGAAAATCCGCGGAGTGCTGGTCGTCGCCAACGGGGCGGAAAATGCTGCCGTGAGGCGGATCATGACCGAGGCGGTGGAGAAGGGGATGGATGTTCCCCTCTCGGCAATTTCAATTGTTCCGCGCAAGACGGGCTGATCCATCCTGGACGGCGGGCGCAAAAATCAAAGCAAGGAATAAGAGTAGAGCCGAAGCCGAAGCCAAAAGAAGCCGTAGCAAAAGAAGCCGTAGCAAAAGAATCCGAAACCGAAGCCGAATCCAGCCCCAATGGTCAACCATTTTAAGGAGGTCAAAGACAATGAATTCGAAACGTCAAACGGTATGGCTCGTATCCATGCTCAGCCTGATGGTCATTCTCTCCGCTTACTATCTGTTTACCGACAATTCGGGACAGAGCGCGCTCAAGGACACGGCGCAAACGCAAGGCGCGTCTTCCGGCGCGACGGAAGTATCCGGCGCCGCAGGCGTTGAAGTGCAGGATATGGTCATCACTCCCGGAGATGAAGCTCAGGCCGCCGATCCTGCGGGTAAAACGGATGCAGGCGCGGCTGCGGACGGCGTCAAGGATTCAGGCAGCAAGGCAGGCACGGATGCGGCAGGTCAAAAAACGGATGGACAAACGAAAGCCTCCGATGCGAAGGACGGAGCGAAGGAAACCTCTGCGGCAACGGGCATCAGCCCCGAGGACCAGGCGGTGCTCCAGCAGTTCGAAGCGGGATCGGCTGCCGGCCAGTTCACCGAGCTGAGCGAAAAAAGCCAGGATAAAGTGAGCAAGCTGTATGACGGCATCATGAAAAAAGTAAACGATCCGAACCAGACGGCAGACGCTCCGCCAAGGCGCTGGCCGAGCTCGACAAGTTCGAGAGCCGCCAGGACAAGATCGAGAGCCTTCGCAAGGATCTCGGAGCGAGCTTCAAAAACGTCGTCATCGACGAGAACGACGGAGCGGTGACGGTCGTAGTCCAAAGCGAAAAGCTGCAAAGAAGCGAGGCTGCTTCCATCATTGCGAAAGTTAGCACTTCGCTGAATGTCAGCGCGGGCAGCGTGCTTGTGAAGTATCTCCCATGACGGAGCGAAAGAAGGCTTTCCGGATCGTTCCGGGAAGCCTTCTTTTTGTTTGCGGCAGGGAAGCATCGATGCCCGGCGATTGACCTCTCGTGTTCGAATAGGGCTTGTGCTATAATACACTACGTCATGGCCGCATGGAGGGCTCAGCCCCGCAGTTCCGTCCGGCAAGCAATTAGAGCCAGGGGTTATTCCGATCCCCGTACCCGCCCTAAGGAGTGAATTACATGTTCAAGCTTAGCGAAATCAAAGAACTGATCAAACTGATCGACCAAACTTCCGTGCAGGAACTTGAAATCGAGAACGAAGGAACCCGCCTGCTGATCCGCAAGCCCGGCAAAGCGGAAACGGTCGTTTATCAAAGCGCGCCCCAAATTCCTACATATACCCAGCCGCAAATGACGCCGCAGCCTGCTGCCGCAGCCGTTCAGGCTGCGCCGGACGCATCCGCGGGCTCTGCGAATGAAGGAGAGAAGCTCCACAATATCGTGTCTCCGATGGTAGGCACTTTCTACACCTCCTCTTCCCCGGACAACCCTCCATATGTGACCGTCGGCAGCAAGGTCAGCGACAAGAGCGTCGTCTGCATTCTGGAGGCGATGAAGCTGATGAACGAGCTGGAAGCCGAAGTGCGCGGCGAAATCGTCGAGGTTCTCGTCGAGAACGGCCAGCTGGTGGAATACGGCCAGCCGCTGTTCCGCGTCCGTCCGGAGTAATGACAGGTTCCGAGGAAGGAGACAGATCGCTTTGAAATTCCAGAAGATCCTCATTGCCAACCGCGGCGAGATCGCCGTGCGGATCATCAGGGCGTGCCGGGAACTCGGCATCGCCACCGTGGCTGTATATTCCGAGGCGGACCGCGAATCGCTGCATGTCCGCCTGGCCGACGAAGCGTACTGCATCGGGCCGACGCTGTCCAAGGACAGCTACTTGAATCTGACCAACATCATGAGCGTGGCGACCCTGACCGAGTGCGACGCCATCCATCCGGGCTACGGCTTCCTTGCCGAGAACGCGGACTTCGCGGAGATCTGCGAATCCTGCAACATCACGTTCATCGGCCCTTCGCCTTCCGCCATTACGAGAATGGGCGACAAGGCGATGGCGAAGCAGACGATGAAGGATGCCCGCGTGCCGATCATTCCCGGTTCGGACGGCCTGATCGAGGATCTGGACGACGCCATCCGCGTCGCCAGAGGAATCGGATACCCCGTCATCATCAAGGCGACGGCAGGGGGCGGAGGCAAGGGCATCCGGATCGCCGAGGACGAGGACACGCTGATCCAGCAGATCACGACCGCCCAGCAGGAAGCCCAGAAGGCTTTCGGCAACGCAGGCGTCTACCTGGAGAAGTACCTCACCGGCATGAAGCATGTGGAAATCCAGATCATGGCCGACCGTCACGGCAATGCCGTCCATCTGTTCGAGCGGGACTGCTCCGTGCAGCGCCGCCGCCAGAAGCTCGTCGAGGAAGCGCCTTGTCCGGTTCTAAGCCCGGAGCTCCGGGAACGGATGGGACAGGCGGCCGTGCGCGCGGCTCTCGCCGTCGAGTATTGCGGCGCCGGCACGCTTGAATTCCTGCTCGGTCCCGACGGACAGTTCTACTTCATGGAGATGAACACGAGGATTCAGGTCGAGCATCCTGTAACCGAGATGATCACGGGCGTCGACCTGATCAAGGAAATGATCTCCGTGTCGGAAGGCAATCCGCTGTCGATCCGCCAAGAGGATCTCCGCATCGACGGCTGGGCGATCGAATGCCGGATCAACGCCGAGGATTCCGAGCGCGGCTTCATGCCTTCGCCCGGCAAGATCGGCTTTTACCTGCCGCCTGGCGGCATCGGCGTCCGCGTCGACAGCTCCGCCTATCCCGGCTACACGATCTCGCCGCATTACGATTCCATGATCGCCAAGCTGATTGTCTGGGCGCCGACCCGCCAGGAAGCGGTCAGCCGGATGAAGCGCGCGCTGTCCGAATTCGCGATCGAAGGCATCAAAACGACGATTCCGTTCCATCTGAAGCTTCTCGAGCATCCGATTTTCCTTGGCGGCAGCTTCGACATCAAGTTCCTCGAGGATTACGACGTGAACAAGCCCTACGGCGACGAAGCTGCGGATGCCTGAATCCGTTTGTCATAAAACCCGTGGAATGCTATAGTATAGGAATATGAATCGGATGAGCCTCCGGTTGCGGACCGGAGGACACCTATCATCAAGCGGGAGGTGCGTCAAGGCACATGAGCATCATGGCAGCGGATTACGAGAAAACGGACATCGGCACGATCCAGATCGCGCCGGAAGTCATTGAGGTCATCGCAGGCCTTGCGACGATCGAGGTCGAAGGCGTGGCCGGCATGAGCGGCGGACTTGCGGGCGGCATCGCCGAACTGCTCGGACGCAAGAACTTGTCCAAGGGCGTCAAGGTCGAGGTCGGGCACAAGGAAGCGGCTGTCGACGTGTCCATCATCGTGGAATACGGCAATCCGATTCCCGAGATCGCAGCCGAAATCCAGCGCAATGTCAAAAAGTCGATCGAGATGATGACGGGACTTATCGTCGTTGAAGTAAACGTACATATTCATGACGTCTACTTCAAATCCGGCGAAAGCCCTGTTGAAGAGGACTCTGCCCTAAGAGTCAAATAAATAAGGAACCGTCACCCCCTTGTGATTGGGCTGCCGCTCGGCGCAAGGGGGTTTATTCCGCTTTATGAGGAGGAGCATCTGGTTGAGCCGAATTGTTGATCGTCTTCTTCTGTTTTTATTTTCCCTGGCCGTCTTGATTTTGTGCGTGCTCGCGATCGCAACCGGCACTGGAGGAGTCGGCAAGGACTCCGCCTCGAGCTTTCTGGCCGATTGGATGAAGATCGGGACGTCCGTGAACATCGCTGTCATCATCGTATCCGTCGTCCTGCTGCTCATCGGCCTCCGGCTGTTCTTCGTCTCCATCCGCGTCAAGGGAAGCAGCTCTTCGTCCATCGATCAACGCAACGACTTCGGCGACATCCGGATCTCGATCGAGACCGTAGAGAATCTCGTGCTCAAGGCAGCCGGAAGGCAGCGCGGCGTCAAGGATCTCAAAGCCCGAATCACGACGGCGGAATCCGGCCTGGATATCGCGGTGCGCGCGGTCGTGGACGGCGAGACGTCGATACCTCATCTGACGGAGGAGATTCAGCGGGCGGTCAAGGATCATGTGGAGGAAATCACGGGCATTCCGGTTGCGGCCGTCTCCGTTTTCGTCGCCAATGTCATCTCGTCTCCTTCTTTCAAGAGCCGCGTAGAATAGGAGGCAGGCAACCATGTGGAGAGAATGGTGGGAACGATACGGAGGACGGGCTGTCGGCGTCGCCGCGTCGCTGTTCCTGGGCATTATCTTTTTGATATCCGGTTTTTGGGACATGCTGTTCGTCGCCCTGCTGCTGTGGGCCGGATATACAGCCGGCTACCGCAAGGATACCGGCGGGGAACCGCTGTTTCCGTGGAGACGCCTGGCCGAATGGCTGGGAGAACGTTTCCAGCGATATCGCTGATTACTGTGGTCTCCTCCGTACTCCGGACAGCAAGCCTCTTCCAAGCGGGGCTTTTCGGAGCAGGGAGGAGATCATAGGTATTTTTGGGGGATTCCATACAAAGTCATTTCTTGCTCAGGAGGCATTATGAAACGAAGGTTAGCGCGTCAAATAGCGGTACAAGGGTTGTACCAGATGGAAATGAACGAAGTGACGGCGGAGGAAGCCGTCGTCATGCTTCTTGAAGAGGCACGCCAGGAAAACGAAATCGGCGCGGACAAGATGGAGGAAGGCGAGACCGGCGGTTTTGCGAAGGAGCTCATCCAAGGCGTCATCGAGCGCAAGGCGGCCATCGACGGCATGCTTCAGCAGTATTTGACCGGCTGGCAGGTGGAGAGGCTTTCCCGCGTCGATCTTCAGGTGCTCAGGCTTGCCTGCTACGAGCTCGTTTTCCGGACGGACGTTCCGCCCAAGGCGGCGGTCAACGAAGCGATCGAGCTGTCCAAGCATTTCGGGACGGACGAGTCCGGCAAGTTCGTCAACGGCGTGCTGGGACGGCTGATTGCGGAGCTGGACAAGCTGAAGACCGAGTAAGGAAGCTTGCGAACGGTCGGGCCGCCTAGGCATGACGGCTTGACGAGCCAAACAACCGAGGGGAGAGATCGGCGCGTGAGTGCAAAAGTCATTGACGGAAAGCGCATAGCGGGAGAAGTTCGTTCGGAAGTGAAGCTGGAGGCGGAGAAGCTGAGGGCTTCCGGCATCGTGCCGGGACTGGCGGTAATTCTCGTCGGAGACGATCCTGCTTCGGCCGTGTATGTGGGCAGCAAGGAAAAGACTTGCGCGGAAATGGGCTTCCACTCCGAGGTCCATCGCTTGCCTGGGCAGACGACCCAGGAAGAGCTTCTGGAGCTGGTCGGCCAGCTCAACCGGAACGAGTTGATCCATGGCATTCTGGTCCAGCTGCCGCTTCCTCCGCATATAGCGGAGAAAGCGGTCATCGACGCGATCAGCGTCGAGAAGGATGTGGACGGCTTCAGCCCGCAAAGCACGGGCAATCTCGTCATCGGCGACGAAAGCCTGCTGCCCTGCACGCCTGCAGGCATCATCGAGCTGATCAAGCGCAGCGGCCATGAGATCGCAGGCAAGCATGCCGTCGTAATCGGACGCAGCAATATCGTCGGCAAGCCGGTCGCCATGCTGCTGCTCCGCGAGAATGCGACCGTGACCGTCTGCCATTCCCGAACGGAGAATCTGGAGGCGATCGCGTCCACCGCGGATATTCTCGTCGTGGCCATCGGCAAGCCCAAGGCGATCGGGCCCGGCTGCATCAAGCCTGGAGCCGTCGTCATCGACGTCGGCGTCAACCGGCTCGACAACGGCAAGCTTGCTGGCGATGTCGATTACGAGGCTTGCCTTCCGGCGGCCGGGGCGGTCACTCCCGTGCCTGGCGGCGTAGGACCGATGACGATCGCCATGCTGATGCACAACACGCTGAAGGCTGCTCGGCGAGCGGCGGGAGTGTGACCAGCCGATGGCCGATACACCGCGGATTTATTCCATCAAAGAACTGAACCGGTATATCCGGATGAAGCTGGAAGGCGACAGGCTGCTTGGCGATGTTTGGCTGCGCGGCGAAATTTCCAACTTCACCCACCACTCCAGCGGGCATATGTATTTTACGCTCAAGGACAAGGACAGCCGGCTCAAATGCATCATGTTCGCCAGCCATAACCAGCGGCTCCCCTTCATTCCCAAAGAGGGAGCCAAAGTCATCGCCCGCGGCAACATTTCCGTGTACGAACGAGACGGCAATTATCAATTCTATGCAACCTCCATGCAGCCGGACGGACTTGGAAGCCTGTACTTGGCCTTCGAGCAGCTGAAGGCAAGGCTGGAGGAGGAGGGCCTGTTCCGCGAAGAACGGAAGCGGGCGCTTCCCCGGTATCCGGCTGTCGTCGGAGTCGTTACTTCTCCTACAGGAGCGGCGATCCGGGACGTGATCATTACGCTGCGGCGCAGATATCCTGCCGCGGCGATTCTTGTCTATCCGGCGCTTGTGCAGGGGAAAGCCGCTGCCCCGTCCATCGTGAAGGGCATCGAGGCCTTCAATCGCCATGGACAGGCGGATGTCCTCATCGTCGGCCGCGGCGGCGGCTCGCTCGAGGAATTATGGGCGTTCAACGAGGAGTCCGTAGCCCGTGCGATTTCGGCCTCCGCCATCCCGGTCATTTCAGCGGTCGGACATGAGACCGATTTCACCATTGCGGATTTCGTAGCCGACAAGCGCGCAGCTACGCCGACGGCCGCCGCAGAGCTGGCTGCGCCCAATATGGCGGAGATTGGGGAGTATTTGGGAAGGCTGAACCAGCGCCTCGCCGCAGCGGCCCGAAGCGCGGTCGGCAGCCGCAAGGAGCGGCTGCTTCGGGCAAGGAGATCGCCCTACTTCGTCCATCCGCGCCGATATCTGCTCGACCAGGCGCAGCGGCTCGACCGGCTGAGGGAGCGTCTGGAGGAGAAGATCCGCCGCCAGCCCGACAAAGCCGGGGACAGGCTGCTCCGGCTGCGCAAAGTTCTGCAGGCGCATGATCCCAGCGGAAGGGCGGCCGCTGCCGCCAAGCAGCTGGGCCGGACGAAGGCGAGGCTGGAGAAGGCGGTGCGCATGGCCGTCAAGGACAAGCGCGGCCAGGCCGCAGCTGCCGTCAGGCAGCTCGACTCGCTCAGCCCGCTCAAGGTCATGGCCCGGGGTTACGGCCTTGTGTTCGACGAGAGCGAGAACCGCATCATCCGTTCCGTCAAGGAGCTGTCGCCGGGCGATATGGTCCGGGTGAAGCTTCAGGACGGAAAAGCACAGTGCCATGTATGGGCGATAGAGGAGGAGTGAGCCGCATGAAGGCTGAAAATCAGGAACCGGCCATGAGCTTCGAGGAAGCGATGGAGAAGCTGGAATCGATCGTCGATCGTCTAGAAGGCGGGGACGTTCCGCTGGAAACGGCGATCGACCTGTTCCAGGAAGGGATGAAGCTGTCCCAATTGTGCGGAGGCAAGCTGGAGCAAGTGGAGAAACGGATTGAAACGCTGCTGGAGTCGGGGTCCGAATTCCAGACCCAGCCTTTCTCGGCTGCCCAGAACGATCGGGAGGATGTCCTGTGATCGATACGACGACGTTCAAGGAGTATTTGTCGGCATCGGCCTTGCGGGTGGAAGAAGCGCTTGCGGCCAGCCTGCCTCCTTCATGGGATGTGCCGGGCACGCTTCGCGAATCCATGGCTTACTCCCTCTCTGCCGGAGGCAAGCGGATTCGTCCCGTGCTCGTGCTGGCTGCCTCGGAGGCGGCCCGCGGAGATGCGCGCGACCAGGAGGCTGCGCTGTCCGTAGCATGCGCGGTAGAGCTTATCCATACGTATTCGCTCATCCATGACGATCTTCCGGCCATGGACAACGACGACTTTCGGCGCGGCAAGCCGACCAACCATCGGGTCTACGGCGAAGCCATGGCGATTCTGGCCGGCGACGCCCTCCTCACGCATGCTTTCTATTTGACGGCAGAGGCCAGAAGCAAGGGAGCGGATCCGGGCGTACTGCTGGACATAACCGCCGATCTGGCGCGGCTCTCCGGCGCAGCAGGAATGGTTGGCGGGCAGGCGGCCGATATGAAGGGCGAGCAAGGGGTAACGACGCTTAAGGAGCTTGAATATATCCATGAGCACAAAACCAGCGATTTGATCGTATTTTCCATTCTCGCCGGAGCGCGCCTCGGGGGCGCCGGCGAAGAGGCTTTGAAGCATCTGGGCCTGTTCGGTCGAAACATCGGGCTCGCGTTCCAGATCCAGGACGATATTCTCGACCTGATCGGCGACGAGCAAAAAATGGGTAAGAAAACAAACAGCGACACGGCCGCAGGCAAGGTCACGTATCCTTTCCTGATCGGCATGGATGAAAGCCGCCGCTTGATGGAGCAGCTGACAAGCGACGCCAAGGAGGCTCTTGGCCGCGCCGGGCTGGCGAAGCCGGCAAGGCTGCTGGAAATGGCGGACTACCTGTTGAAGCGGGACCGCTGACCTTGCTGGGTTCGTGTCGTTTTGTATGATATAATGGTGAATAATGTGTATTGACGGAGCGGCGATCGATACCCGCTCAGGAAAGCGAGGAACCTTATCGTGCTGCTCGACAACCTCAACGGACCTCAAGATCTCAAGAAGCTGGCCTTGCCGGAGCTGGATCAGCTCGCGGCCGAAATCCGCGAATTCCTTATCCGCAAGCTGTCGGCGACCGGCGGGCATCTGGCCCCCAACCTTGGCGTCGTCGAATTGACTCTTGCGCTCCACTATTTGTTCAACAGTCCGGAAGACAAGTTCCTGTTCGACGTCGGACACCAGTCTTACGTCCACAAGATCCTGACCGGCCGCATGGACCGCTTCGACAGCCTGCGCCAGCAGGGCGGGCTGTGCGGCTTCATCAAGCGCAGCGAAAGCGAGCATGACGTATGGGAGGCAGGCCACAGCAGCACCTCCCTCTCGGCCGCAATGGGCATGGCGCTGGCGCGGGATCTGCAAGGCGGCAGCAACAAGGTCGTCGCGGTCATCGGCGACGGCGCCCTTACCGGCGGCATGGCGCTCGAAGCGATGAACCATATCGGCCACGAAAAGAAAAACCTGATCGTCATCCTGAATGACAACGAGATGTCGATCGCCCCGAATGTCGGAGCGATGCATCAGTATCTCGGCCGGATCCGCACGGACCGGCATTACCAGAAGGCGAAGGAAGAGCTGCAATCCCTTCTCCAGAAAGTCCCCGCGATCGGCGGCAAGCTGGCGAAGACGGCGGAGCGGTTCAAGGACAGCGTCAAATATTTGCTGATGAGCGGCATCCTGTTCGAGCAGTTCGGATTCCATTATCTCGGTCCGGTCGACGGCCACGACATGGGCCAGCTGCTGGATGTGCTGCAGCAGGCGGGCAACGTGCAGGGACCGGTTCTCGTGCATGTCGTTACCGTCAAGGGCAAAGGCTATACGCCGGCCGAGAACGATTCGTTCAAATGGCACGGGGCTTCTCCGTACAAGATCGAATCCGGCCAAATGCTCAAGGCGGTCGGACCGCCGATGTATACCGAGGTGTTCGGCGATGCGCTCATCGAGCTGGCCGAGCGCGACGAGCGCATCGTGGCGGTCACTCCGGCGATGCCGGCAGGATCCGGGCTGATGAAGTTCGCGGCGCGCTTCCCCGGCAGGATGATCGACGTCGGCATTGCGGAGCAGCATGCGGCGACGATGTCGGCGGCGATGGCCATGGAAGGGATGAAGCCGGTGTATGCCGTGTACTCCACCTTCCTGCAGCGCGCCTACGACCAAGTCGTCCATGATATTTGCAGGCAGAACGCGAATGTCATTTTCGCCATCGACAGGGCGGGCTTTGTCGGTCCGGACGGCGAGACGCATCACGGCGTGTACGATATCGCCTACCTGCGCCATATTCCGAACATGGTGCTGATGATGCCCAAGGATGAGAACGAGCTTCGCAACATGATGAAAACGGCCGTCGATTACAACGAAGGCCCGATCGCGATCCGCTATCCGAGGGTGAACGGAACGGGAGTCGAGATGGATCCCTTCATGACGCCGATTCCGATCGGCACCTGGGAGACGGTCCGCGCAGGCGAGTCGGCGGCGGTCATCGCGGTCGGACCGATGGTCCAGGCAGCGGAAAAAGCCGCCGAGCTTCTGAAGCGGGAAGGTCTTTCCCTTCGCGTGGTCAATGCCCGCTTCATCAAGCCTCTGGATCACGCCATGCTTGATTCCTTGGCGGATGAGGGCATTCCGCTTCTCGTCATGGAGGAAGGCTCGCTCCAGGGAGGGCTTGGAAGCGCCGTGCTGGAGCATTATGCCTTGAGCGGGCGCACGGGCGTCCAGGTCCGGCTGATCGGCATACCGGATGAATTCATTGAGCATGCTTCCATTGAGGAGCAGCGCGCGGAAGTAGGGTTGACGCCGGAGCGTCTGGCGGCCGAGGTCTTGGGACTGCAGCCGAAGCGCAAGCGGGCGACGAACCAGCTATGACGGCAATGGCCTGCGGCGTTCTCACGCTGCAGGCCATTTTTTTGGTCAGGGAAAACGAAATGCGGACCCATAAACATAACAAGCAGAGGAGAAAGCGATGTCTTCCAAAGAACGAATCGATGTGCTGCTCGTGGAGCTGGGATTTTTCCCGAGCAGGGAAAAGGCGAAGGCGGCTCTGATGGCCGGCCTTGTGCTGGTGGACAACGAACCCGTGGACAAGAGCGGGATGAAGGTGGACCGCGAATCCGATATCAAAGTCAAGGGAAGCGTCCATCCTTACGTCAGCCGCGGAGGTCTGAAGCTGGAGAAGGCGATCCGTGAATTCGGGCTTGATCTCGCCGGCCGCACGATGCTCGATATCGGGGCTTCGACAGGAGGGTTCACGGACTGCGCGCTTCAGCATGGAGCCGGGCACGTCTATGCGATCGACGTCGGGTACAATCAGCTCGATTGGTCGCTTC